>CAIJEA010000642.1 GCA_903819605.1 uncultured cyanobacterium
ATTTCCTTGATTTGGTTGTTACGGAGGTCAAGCGATGTGAGATTGGCTAAGTTGACGATCGCATCGGGAATTTCCTTGATTTGGTTGTATGAAATGTGAAGTTCTTTGAGATTGGTTAATTGAAAAATCTCTTGGGGAATAGCAGTTAAACGATTTCCTTTCTCTCCTTCTTTATGGTCCCACTTACCTAAAATCAACTTTTCCAGACTTTGCAACCGTCCAATTTCGCTCGGCAATCCTTCCAGATCGTTTCCCGACAGATCGAGTTCTGTCCAGCCCTCTCGTTCCGCTTGTCCGATTATTGCCAATAACTCTGCATCTGTCATAAATTCAAGGAAAAAGTAGAAAGGGAAAAGGAAAAAATAATGGGGAATTTACGGTTGAATTATAGAAATCTCTTCATTACGGTGTTTGCGATAAATTTTAAAATCACTATCTAAAGTCATCACCGCACTATTAGCAATTCGCTCAGACATTCTCACCAAACAAGCATCCGCAAACGACATCGGCACAGACTCATAACGATCCATCAATACTCGCACATTACCCGCCTCCTCTTGTAAATCAAAAGCGATCTCAATTACATTCCCTTCAATCAACTCAACTATGGCACGTTGAATATGAGGCAAATCTCGAAATAGAAAACAAGCCTCCGAAATCACCGCATCACAAGTGAATACAGGTAAATCAACCAGATCCCATTGCTTGACAGCCCATTGATGAAAGCGATCGGACTTTCTGAAATAGGCAACCAAAACACCAGTATCGAGAATTACGCGCTGACTCATTTCTGTCCATATCCTTCCATATACTTCTGGTTAAAAGAAAGATCGTCAACGCCCCCTTCAATAGCCCCTTCCCATTTTTTGAGTAAATCACGAGGAGAAACTTGGGGCTTTTTAGCAATCGGGCTTTCAGGTTCTCGGTTAATTTGGCGATCACCCAACTCAAACGCCAAAAATTCAACAAAGCGGAGTACTTGTTGCTGCTGATCTGTTGGTAATGTCTGCATTTTACTCAGAACTTTCTCTAAAACTGTCATTCTCTGAATCCTCCTGCATACTGAATTATTGATATTTTACAAGATTTTTCAGATAGGCGATCGCGTTGCAAAGGAAAAACTAGAAAGTAATTATTTCTAAGCCGCGATTTTTGACTAGATGTAACAACTTTAGCGCAGTTCCACTTGGTCGCTTCTGTCCGATTTCCCACTTCTGCACCGTTGACACACTCGTATTTAGCAAAGAAGCAAACACCGCCTGACTCACTCGACAAGCTTCTCGAATTTGCCTAATTTGCTCAGGTTGTAACGGTTCCACTGGCGGCAAACACAAGCGATCAAACTCGCGTAAAGTCACTTGATCCATCACACCAGCCTGATGTAGCCCCTTAGCAGTTTCATGCACCGCTTCAAGAATTGCGGATTTCTTCATCACAAATTACCTCTATTAATTCATCATTACCCTGAGCAATAGCCAAATCTTCTACTGATAAAGTCAGAAGATGATTAGACAATTTCTTCAAAGCTTCCTCTTCTTGTTTATTGATATTGCCGCGATCGCCCTTAGCAAAACCAGAGCAAAACCAAATACAAAAATCCAGCGATCGCCTCTATTTGTAGCAACTAATGTCCGAAAACCTCCACTTTTACCCTTTCCGGTTCGAGCAACTCGTTTTTTGATTAGTTCACTACCCAGATCTGCCTCATATAGCCCTTCCATCATTTCTTGCACAGCTAAACATAGACTAAGATTATTTAGCCCCTGCTTCCGCGCCCAACGATCAAACCAACGAGTCTTGTAGATACTCATTACTTTACTATAGCACTTAGTGCTAAGTATTTAGTAATAATTTAATTTCGCTAGGTAATCTTTCCAGATCGTTCCCTGACAAATTGAGTTCCGTCCCAACTCCTGCACATGAGTAGCTTCATATCCCCTCTTGCGTAAAGCCGAAGCTAAGTCAAGCTGCACATCTTCATCTAGCAATAACTTCACCTTAGCCATCTTTAACGACCTGCTTTAGGATGAACTAACGCTTGAGTCTTCCAATACTCGATATTAGAAGACTCTTCCAAATCCTTCTCAACTTCCTCCTGATGATCGAAATAATAGGCAAGCGCTGAATGTACCTGAGAAGGTCGCAAGTGAGAAAGCACACTTAAAATTTCATCTACATTCATCCCCATCTGATAATATCCAGCAATTCGCCGCACCGTTACCCTCGTACCCTCAATAATTGGCACATCACCCGCAATTTCAGAACAATCAGCAATATAAGGATAAATTGTTGCGGTAATACTCATAGTTTCAGGTAAGAACGAACTAATTATATTTTACAAGCTTTCTCATGCATCCTCAGAACTATCCAAATAACTACGCATATCGGCGATCGCTTCCTCCGCACTCTGAGCCTTTAAAACACCAGAGCGATACTCAGCCAAACCCTCACGACATTCTTCTAGAATTTGACTCCTTCTCACCTCAGCATTCCGTTTTCTAAGAATATCAATTAATATCTCCTGCTGATCGATTGATAACTGACTAACCGCATCAAGCGCACTTTCAAACGTAATCATAATTCACCCTACATGCTTGCGGATTTTTGACAATTCGCGAAATAGACGCTTTCACCTCATTCAAGAATCGAGAACCCAATCCCACAGAACTTTTCTCATAAAACGCGATCGCTAGTTTCAATCGTAATATCCTCTTTCTCTAAATAAGGATAAGCATTTAAAATTTCTTCAACCGAATGTCCAACAGCCAATAGTCCAACCAATGTACCCACAGTAATCCGCATTCCACGAATGCAAGGTTTACCGCCCATCACTTGAGAATCCAAGGTGATTCGCGCTAAATATTTCATTGGCTAGACCTCACTAAATCATTGTAAAAATTGTACATTTGTTATCTCACAATCCTAATTACTTCAAAAAAAGGGAAAGATTTATGAAGGTTATTTTAAACGAAGATTTGTTTGGCGATCGCATTAGCTAAACCCTCAGATCCACCCTTTGCCCCAACTCGCTCCAATCCATTTTGTTTACAACGTTCCAAATAATCGCGATCGCCTAAAGTTCTCTTAACACATTCAGCCGCTTCCTTCAAAATTTCGGGAGTAGCCGATGCCTTGCCAATAGTCTGTACCGATAAACCGAGTAACCTCTCTTGCGCCTCCGCAAATCGATAGGAAAATTGGGGGCCATTTCCCATAATTTGGACAACAGGTTTTCCGAGTCCCACCGCTTGCTCGACAGCAGTTCCCGCCATCCCGATCGCCAAATTACATTGCTGCAAAATATCAGGAAAAGCATCACTGAAACAGAGAACCCCAATATCTAAATCCTGTTGATAGAGCTTCCCATCCGCATATTGCCAACCAGCGCGATCGGCAAGTTCCGCTAACATTGGCATCAGACTCGGCACAAGCGCCGCACGAAATTGAACGGGATTGGGAGCGAATTCCTTAGCGATCGCCACACATAACCGCAACTGCAATAACAAATTTTCCGCAGCTTCAGGTAAGCGACTCCCCGTAAGTAGAGCGATCGTCGGCACATCAGGACTCAAGCAGAGATCCTTACCCGTCTGCTCCAACACATCCATAATTGGATAGCCCACAAAATCAGTATTTTGATAGCCTCTCTTTCTAATCAGTTCTGCACTATAGCCATCGCGAGTCAAAATCTGCCGACATCGAGGCGATCGCATGATCAGCGACTGCAACAAATTAGGTATGTAGCGATTCTCGTAAAACCCTGACGAAGACACCAAAAATATAGAAAAGGGCAAGCCCGTTAGATAAGCAAAAATAGCGGGAAGCACATCACCAGTAGCAAAGACAAAATCGCAAGTTTTACCACATGCCCGCGCTGCCTTGATTTGTTGCCAAGTGAGACTAATCAACCCAGACTGAAAATCTTCAATTTGCTTTTGCAAACTCATATAAGCAAACCCACCCGACGGTAACGCCTTAGTAGGTGTGGCGATCGCTACACCCGCACGTCGATAAGCATTTCCCTCCCCCACAAGCGGCAGAGCAATCATCTCTAGATGGGGATACTTTCTTCGCAGAGTTTTTAAGACTTCACAAGCATTCAGATCTTCGCCATGACCATTGCTAATAAATAAAACTCGTTTCTGCTGTGATTGGGGCATATCGTAAAATATATTAAGGCAATCAGATCTTACTCAAAAGTTAGAGGTATAGCGATGGTGCAAACATTAGTTAACTGCGATCGCATGAGCTTTGAAGAATTTATCGAGTGGTATCCAGAAGACGGTAAGCGCTATGAGCTATACAGAGGAAGTGTTAGAGAAATTATGACCACGGGTACACATGAGGATGTTAGCGGTTTATTCATTGCTGACTTAAATTTTGAGATTCGCCGATGCAACTTACCGTTTTCAATCCCTAGAAGCTGTCTATTAAAACCAGAAATGGCGGAGACAGGTTTTATCCCTGATGTGGTAGTCATAGATCGGCGGGAACTTGTCAACGAACCTTTGTGGCAGAAATCTTCAGTAATTCAAAATGGCAAGTCTGTACCTCTAGTAATTGAGGTGGTGAGTACCAATTGGCGGAATGACTATGCTGTCAAGTTAGCGGAATATGAGGCAATGGGAATTTCCGAGTATTGGATTGTGGATTATCTAGCTTTGGGTGCTGTGCGACACATTGGCAAGCCAAAACAACCAACGGTGACAGTTTGCAAATTAATTGAAGGGGAGTATCAGTTATTTTTGTTTACGGCTGGAAAGCGGATTGAATCAGATATTTTTCCTGAATTAAATTTGATGACTGATGCAATTTTTCAAATAGCTTAAAGCCCAAATAATGAAAGGCGGCGCGAAGCGCCGCCTTTCATTATTTGGATAGATATAAATCGTATAATTCTGCGGTTTTTTCGAGCATGATTTCGTTAGAAAATAGTTGGCGATAGCGTTCATAACCCTTTTTGGCAAAGCGATCGCGTAAATCTATATCAATAATTAATTCAGTTAGCTTCGCAGCTAAACTCTCAGGATCGCGGGGCATAACGATAAAACCTGTTTGGCGATCGCTGACCTGTTCAGCAATACCACCCACACAAGTACCGACTACTGGCTTTGCTTGAGACATAGCTTCGGCACAGGCAAGACTGCAAGCTTCTTGGAGAGAAGGAAGTACGAAAATATCAAATAAATGCATCAAGTTCGGTAAGTCATCAAGATAACCAGTAAAAATCACGCGATCGCTAATTCCTAGATCCTGAGCTTCTTGTTTTAGAGATGCTTCCAAATCACCATTACCAGCAATTACTAACCGTAAATCTTGCTTCTTTGCTTGCACACCTGTGGGAAAGGAACTATGGGTGATGGCGGCAAAGGCTTGGAGCAAATAAGTTAGACCTTTTGCCTCATTAAGTCGAGCGGCTGTACCAAGAATAATTTGATTAGTGTGATCTAAATGGAATCTTTGGGCAAGTTCCAATGATTTATCAAAATCGAGAATTGGTTCCTTAACACCGTTATAAATTAAATGCAGCTTTTTCTCATTTAATCCTAATTCGCGGAGCAGATTGTACTCCGCTTCACAAACACTGATTACGCGATCGGCGAACCAATTACTAAACCAGCATGATGTCTGATAACTAAATTTTGTACCGCTCCCATGATATCCATGCACCGTAAAAACAATTGGAACTTTACCAACTATCCATCGTACAGGTAACATCAATTCATGCGCTCCATGCACATGGACGAGATCGATCGCCTGCTCTTTTTGAATTTCTTTAATTCCCGCCATTAATTCTGGTAAGCCTTTAAAAAAATTAATCTCCCATTTTGTATATGCTCGCTGCAAAATTGGTAATGCTCTAAATTGGGGTGCGCCTTTACCATCAGGAGCTAATAACGAAACTTTGTAGCGATCGCGCAAGCCTTCGATCAGGCTTAGGGCTTGTTTTTCGGTTCCTCCTTGATTGAGGTAAGGCAAAATAAATAGAATATGTTTTTTCACGGTTTATTCACTACAAAATTGGGGCAGGAAGGTCGGCGCAAAGCACTAACCTTGTTTAGGTTAACTACATCTAGGTTAACTACGGCATTAACTACGACTTAAGGGCATCTCTAGAGAATGGGCTAACAAAAATTCGCGATCGCTTAACACTTGCTCGGTTTTACCGTCATATACAATTTCTCCTTCACTTAATACAACCGTGCGATCGCATAGCTCTAGTACCAAGTCTAGATCGTGCGTGGCGATTAATTGGGTTTCGGGTAGAGTTCGTAAAAGTTGAATTAATTGGCGACGCGATCGCGGATCGAGTTGGGCTGATGGCTCATCAAATACTAAGACCTGTGGTTGCATGGCAAGTACGCCAGCGATCGCTACCCGCTTTTTTTCGCCGCCAGAGAGGTTTTGTGACTGACGGTTTCTGTACTTATCCACATCTAAGCCAACTGCCACTAGAGCCTCAGCTACCTTTATTTCTATATCTTTTCCTTTAACTCCTTGATTCATGGGACCAAAGGCGACATCTTCCCAAACCGTTGGCATAAATAGCTGATCGTCTGGATTCTGAAAGACTACGCCCACGAAGTTCCTAATCGCTAACAAATTACTATGTTTTACTATCATTTCCCCAACCACGATTTCACCCTGCTGTGGTATGAGAATGCCATTGAGATGCAGTAATAATGTCGATTTACCTGAACCATTTGCGCCGACAATCGCTACTTTTTCGGTTGCCGCAATCTGGAGATTAAGCCCTTTTAAAGCCTGAACACCATCAGGATAGATATAACTGAGGTTCTCGATAGAGATAGGATTATGGTGCATATATAAGTTTTACTTACAGCGCTTTACGCTAAAACTAGAAACAATAAATTTTAGAAAAGCGTTGTTTTGCAACGCTTTTTTAAAATTTATTGTGGTTCTTTCGATCAAAAATTGTTGTAAGGCGCTTGACGCTCTAAATAACAAAAATTTGACCAATTAAAATTACGATCATAATGCAACCAATTGCAAGGCGATCGCACCAACCTCCTGCTCCAGATTCGGGGATAATTGGAATACCTTGATAACCACGAGCTAACATTGCCTGATAAATGCGATCGCCGCGATCGTAAGTACGAATAAATAAAACACCCAGCATATTACCTAATACTTGTCGCTGCCATGCGCGATCTGGGCGCTGGCGATCGAAGAGATTACGGGTTGCGAAATTACGGGAAGCGGCGGCGCGGCGCATCGCATTGAACTCATGGGTCAACACGCCGATATAACGATACATTGAAGCGAGGATACTCACTAAGAGCGGCGGCATTTTAAGAACAACTAGAGCTTGTAGTAATAAGGGAACGGAAATACTGAGGGTAAGAATATTCAGTAGTAGTAAGGAGAGAAATGCTTTGATGCTTACGCTTCCTAATATCACCAAACCTTTAGTCGTAATCTGCAATATTCCCCATTGCCAAAGAGTTTCACCACCGCCACGGAATAGCGTTCCTAACAAGATCACGCTAACAAATGCTGACTCGATCGCCATCCGTTTAATTAGCAGCCCTAAATCAACTTTACTCCAATAAAGAATAGGTAAAGTCGCAATTCCATAGATCGTCCATGTCCACCATCTACCAATCGGGGTTAGGGCGATCGCGAAGACTAATAGGAATATACAAAGCAAGCGCGTATGAACAGTTAAGCGATTCCAAATATTTAAGCGATCGGCTTTTTGCATCTGGCGATCGCTGTTTGCGATAGTTAGCGGGATATGTAGCAGCATAGTTTAAACATTAGATTTGGCGCTTTGCGCTATGGCTATAGCCAGACATAAAACCCAGAAGAGAGTTGCGGTGCTTTGCGCCGCAACTTTCTTCTGGGTTTTGCTTTTTTTCTAACATAACTGGCTACTTATTCTTTGGGAGCAGAATTTCGCACCGTTAGTTTACCAATGCCCCATGCCAATCCAAACACAACTAATGTACCAGTGACACCTGCTAGAGCAGTAGATACTTTTTCGTCAGAAATGGCTTTAAAAGAATAATCTGAAAAGATTTGTGAAAATGGAAGTTGCTTAGCTGGCGGTTCGGCAGCAGCTTTTTCTTCAAACTTCAAATCCTTGGAAACACGATCTAATCCATCGGGATCTTTGCTAGCGAAAGGCGATAGAAATGCGGCAATACATAGAGCTAAGACTAATCCTGTAAATACAACAATACGATTTTTATTCATTTTCTTTACTTAGTTTGTGCTTAGGACTTCTACAATTAATCATCAATTTTACTGATGGAAGTATTGGGAGAATCGTAGATTAAATCAGGACGAGTACGCCAGAGAAAACTGGTTATCGCCAGAGTAATGAATGCTTCGCCAATACCAATCATGAAATGCCACGATAACATTGCTGTCAGTGCTACCGATAATGGAATGGTGTCCGACAGAGCTAACTCCACCGCACAAACTGTCGCCGCGACAATGACACTAGTCCATGAAGCGATCGCAGTGCCAACGCTCATACCTAGCCAAGTATTTTGACCAACTAAGGATCGGATAAACCGATAGAGGTAGTAACCAGCAAAAGTGCCGATTAAGCCCATGTTTGTGATATTTGCGCCTAATGCAGTCAATCCACCATCTTGAAACATGACGGACTGAACGATAAAGACTACTGACATCACCAACGAGCCAGCCCAAGGGCCGAGCAGAATTCCTGCCAGAGTGCCACCTAATAAGTGTCCAGATGTGCCACCTACAATTGGGAAGTTAACCATTTGTGTAGCAAAAATAAAAGCGGCACAAACTCCCATTAGTGGCACAGTGCGTTCCTTATATTCTGATTGCACTCGGTTGAGTGAAAGTGCAATTAAGGCGATCGCAATTCCTCCCGTGACTAGGCTCACTGGCAAGCTGAGATAGCCATCGGGAACATGCATAGCTAAATGAACGGGAAATAAAAACATCTTTACCTCATAACTTTCTAAAAATCATATTAGTTGTACATCAGGTATTTTGCATCAAAAAAAACAAAGAAGTTATAGCTATAAGCCCAGAAGAGAGTTGCGCCGCAACTCTCTTCTGGGCTTATAGCTATAACTTCTTTGTTTTTTTTGATGCAAAATACCTGATGTACA
>CAIJEA010000643.1 GCA_903819605.1 uncultured cyanobacterium
TACTCCTGCGTTAACAGTTTGGTTTAAAGACAAACTTTTGCCCAAAGCTGTTTTGCAAGTAATTCAAAGCTAGAAACCTGCATAGCTATAGTTATTTATAAAAGGCTTCGACTCCGCTCAGCCATCAGTCTACGGTGGCTGAGCGGAGTCGAAGCCTTTTATAAATAACTATAGCTATGCAGGTTTCTAGCCTTGAATTACTTGTAAAACTGCTTTGGGCAAAAGTTTATCTTTAAACCAAACTGTTAACGCAGGAGTATCGCTCACCTTTACCCCTGCTTTTTCGAGGTTTAGTCGTTCAGAAATTGCCAAAATCAAATTTTCACAATTGGCTTGACGTACCTGCGAGAATTTTTTACGCAAATATTCAGGTCGCCAATATCCAACAATCTCTAATAGATAAGTGCGCCCATCAGGATGCACCAATCGAAAGTCAGGAATCATCACACTCCCAGGGATCGGAATGAGATCGACTTCTCTTTCTAATTTCCATTCAGTTTTTAGCTCTGACCAACGCTCCGCAAAGGAAGCCTCGATCGCACTATCATACATTTTGCCAGCAGGATAATGACTCACCAAACCACAGTCAGAATTGAGCGTAAATAAACCTGTGCGCTTTTGTTTTGAATAACTATCCTTTTCAATAAGAGTGGCATTTAGGCTCCATTTTGTAACATGTAGTAAGGCAGGTAGCAACTTTGCGATCGCTAGTCCATAGCGTGTACTAGTCCCAAACAAACTAGTAGCTCCATCAACGGTAATCGTAAATCCATAATCAACATCACCTTCAATGTAGGACATTAACTGAAATAACTTAAGATAACGAAATAGAAGCTTATATTCCCCTGGATCGTTGCGATGGACATTAAGTGTCATATGGCTAGCGCGGTAAAATATTCCCTGCACTTGCGAGAGATTATATCGATGGATTAATGCCTCAACTGTCGGCATTTCAAATTGAGTAAGAATACGATTTTCAATCAGATCGGCATAAAGTCCAATCACAATTTCTAAAGGAATAACTTCGCGCTTTAGTTCTTTGGTTAAGGTGTCTGCAAGTTTTTTTAGGATTGATTGCGTGGCTTGCTGACTGGGAATTACCTGAGCAGAGAGTTCAAAAATACGTCGCCGCAATTCCTGAGGATCGAGTGGGCTAACGATCTCAAAGGTGCTAAAACTGGATTTGAGAATATGCGCTAATCCGCGCTTTACTCGATAATCGGGTGTATCGCCTTCTAGTTCTTGCAATTGGCGATCGAGTTCTCCTTGAGTGAGTCCCTTAGCATTCTCAAAAATTGTAATTAATTCTGTAGCGATCGCTTGATGTTTATCGTCAAGTTTTAAGAGTTTAGGAACGACAGTTTCGCCGTTCATTCGGTGCATGAGGAGTTCGCTAGGCAGCATAGATATGTCACAGAAATGTTAATAATGACATTCCAAATATTCTGCTCAATTTACTGATGGAGATTTTTTACTCATAAGTGAAAGCAGGTACACTAAGAGTATACCTATATCAAGAGTGCAGATGCGAGCCAAAATCGATAACGAAGTTCTATTCATTCATCGTGATGATGTGCCGAAATATAATAAGCAAGGTTCAATTGTCCGTAATAGTTTTTTTTGGGCTTTGCGATCGATCGCAGGTCGGGCTAACTCACGATATGATTGGGAATTTGAATCAGAAGTTTGGCTTGCTTTGCAGCGAATGTTAATCTCCTTTGGTGAGTCAGGATATTTACCCACTCGTGAAACCCAGTTAGAATTTGCCCCAGACATAGATGAAATTCCGAAAATTTTGAGACTAGTTGCAATTATCGAAGAAATATAGCAGTCCTAAATCATTCGTAAAATGAAAGAGGCTGCGGCTAAGCTTAGCCACCAGTTTTCTTTGGCTGAGCTTAGCCGAAGCCTCTTTCGCGTAATCATATAATTGAGATTGCTATGTAGCTTTTGTCACTTTAGTTAAAATTATTGGATCGGGAACTTCTTCCAGTTGCATGACCTCTGATTCGCTGAATTGCTTAATCCTTATTGCTTTCATCGTTTTTTGTTGTCGATCTATCTTTATATTTCAATCTTGTAGTTGAGTTGATGCTCGTCCCCTGGTAAACCTCGAAATCCCCAATTATACTTTGGGGTCTCAAAAATTGTAATCTCCAAGTCTTGTGGAGTAATTCCGAGAGGCTGAACACGATCGAACAATAATCGAATTAGCAACTTTTTAGCTTCTACACTCCGCCCTTCAAACATACTAAGTTCAATAATCGTATATTTCTCTGAGCGCCCTTGAGGATAGAAAAAATCATCAGAATCGAGCGGAAAGAATCGATGTGCGCGTTTATCGGGAGGATATTGTAGGGCTTCGATAATGCAAGAATGAATGGTGTCGGAGAGTTGATGCTTGATCGGATCGAGATGTGATCGCAAACCATAGATTTTGACTTGTGCCATAGTAAAGACCAATTTACCCATAGATTATTAAAAAAACAACCAAAATAAAGTTGTGGCGTGAAATGTCACAAATCTATTTTGGTTGTTTACTATAGTAATGCAAGAGATAGCTCTGATATAAGCCTAGAGAGCTATCCCGATTTGTGTTACAAATTGTTAAAATAATCTGTATTATTTGTGTCGCAAAAAGCGCAGTACAAATTACCAGCTATTAAACCTCCCTGTGCCAAGAGCCTACGAGAATCCTATGCCTGCTCCTAAATCAGACTTTGAGTTAGATCGCTATGATATCAACGCGATCGCCAACTACTACCGCAACCAACCCTTGCGAGTCTGGTGGCGCTGCATAGTGATTTTTGTGCCGATGATCTGGCTAATCATCAGACTCCGCCTTAGTGCTAAGGCTTCCACCGCCCAATTAAAAAAACTAGCGATCGAATCGCGAAAATTAATAACTCGTCTGGGACCTGCCTTTATCAAGATCGGACAAGCCCTATCTACTCGTCCTGACATCGTCCCGCCTATCTTCATGGACGAATTATCAGAGCTACAGGATCAACTACCACCTTTTCCTAATGAAATTGCATTTCAATTTATCCGTGATGCTCTAGGAGCCGATCCCTTAGATGTTTATGCGCAAATATCCGATAATCCGATCGCTGCGGCATCTCTTGGGCAGGTCTATAAAGGCAAACTGAAAACTGGTGAA
>CAIJEA010000644.1 GCA_903819605.1 uncultured cyanobacterium
CCCGCAGGGGCGCAGCTTTACGAGTATGAAGTTATTTTGCACAAGTACTTACCAACTAGGAAAAATCATATTTGGCAGTTACAAGACGATATTTACCACTTTGAGGATCTTCAATGGGTTTAAATTTGTAGTCCTCAATCGTCTTTCTGACAATATTATCTAGTTCCTTATCACCGCTTGACTTCAAAAAAATACTTTTTATTTCGCCATTGGGTGCAACAAGCCACATATATGTCACAGAGCCTTTCTTTCCATTTGCATTAGGCACTTTAGCAGGAATCCATGAGATTCCTTTTTCTCTATTGACATCAGGATTTGAAACCAATGCATCGTCAGGAGCAATTTGAGTCGTTCTGATTAAATTTTTTGAAGCCAAATCAATTATTTGCTTGTCAGTTATATAGACAGCAGCAAGATCGCCGATCGCTTTCTCATTTTTATCAATAGAAGAATTGTTAGATTTGACTGCTCCTTGTATATTCTTAGGATCTTTACCAGTATTTTTAGGGTTTTTAGGGTCGGACGATGAAGTTACACCATCTTTTAAACCACCATTTTTAAACTCAGGCTTAAGATTATTATTCACGTTACTTGCTGTCTTTACAGGATTGCTATTGTCAATTTGTCCAGAGGGAGTAAAACGCGATGCTGGAGGAGTTTGATTATCAGATACACGAGCTTGGGGCTTAACAAATTGTGGCGAATCAATACTTCTAGGATTATTTAGTAAAGCAGAGTCTTCGGGAGGAATACTAGTGATAATTGGCGGCAAATCGTCTAAATTATCAAATGAGTTTAAATCTAAAGAGCGTAATGACGAGTTTGGTAGTTTATTGAATGTATTTGGCGAAGCCCCAATTTTGTTGGCTGATGAATCTACAAATAAGCCGTCAAAGATTGATTTATTTGATTTTGAGTTTTGTGGCAGTTGCGTGGGGGGAAGCTTAACGACAGGAAGAGTGGAAACTATAACTTCGTGAGGCAATTCTGTTTTCTTGAGAGGATTTGGGGCAATTAGGGCAAAAGCTGTATGAGCACCAAGAGAGCCAATTACAAGTGCCCAAAATGGATACTTAATGACAAGACGACCTGCTTTGTTTGCAAATTGACGGAGAGAGTCAATCGTCATAGCTTTACGCGCAGAGATTAATATTGGGGTCTCTGCTTTACTTACAGTTAGTTGGCTTTTAGGTTCAGTTGGCAACATTGTTTTTTAGTAAGTAGTTGAACTTAGTTAAGTAAAGAACCTCAAAAAAGAGGCGTAAATTATAGTAAAAATGGATTTTTTTGTTTTAGAACTAAGTTACGCTCTGATACTTATTTTTGATACTAACTTAAGAGCGAGATGTCGCGATCGCCACACGATTTCCTGCTATGGCCCTTAATTCTGATAGACGATTGATCACTAGTTGATAGGAGACATTGCTATTGTCAGCACTAAGTACGACCACACCCTGCGCTGAGGCGGCTAAAAATTGACGAATATCTTGTTCTAACTTTTGAGGAGCAACAGCTTTGCCATCTAATAGCATTTGCCCTGAAGAATCAAGTGTGACTACGAAAACATCTTCAGGCTTGAGATTGTCCGAATTTGCGTTACCGCTACTATTGCGATCGCTAATTGGTAAATCAATCCCAATCCGATTTGGCACAATCAGAGCCGATGATAGCAAGATAAAAAAGGCAAGAATCGAAAACACCACATCCAATAACGCAGTCAGATTAATTTCTGCACTAGCTGATGATTGGTATTTTTTGCGAATTTTCATAAATTAACTGCGCTCAACCCAATGTGACTTATCTAAAGCCATTTTGTTCCCAATGGCGGTAACTATATAATTCTACTTCAAACAACAAAACGGATAGCGTAAAATGCCATCCGTTTTGTTGTTGATGCTAATTAACCAAAGGTTTGGTGTAATTTACTTCGACAACTGTATGAACATTACCGCGAGGGCTAAAATCACCTTTAACATTGATTCTGAGGGGATCTCCTGCCTTAACAAAATCGTCTAGAATTTGATTAACCGATTCTTCGTGGGAAATAGAGCGATCGCGATAACTATTGATATAGAGCTTAATAGCTTTGAGTTCTACCAATACTTGATTTGGGGTGTAAGTAATGTAAATTGTGGCAAAGTCTGGATAGCCTGAAAACGGACATTTGCACGTATATTCAGGAAGTGTGATTTGAACGCTGTAGTCTCTGCCAATTCTCGGATTGGGGAAAGTCGTTAAGGTCGCTTCTGCGATCGCTTGTTCGCCGTATTTAACAGTCATGTCTGCTTTGGAATAAAATTTGCTCTAATTCCCTAGCTTAACAAATATCGACATCCATAAAAAGAAGGGGAGTGAAACTCCCCTTCTTTTTATGGATTAATGCTTTTTGACATCGTGGGGCTGGATTACTCCATAGCCGCCATGATTACGCTCATACACAACATTGATATCCCCCGTATCACCATTGCGAAAAACATAAAAACCGTGATCGATTAACTCCAATCGCTCAAGAGCCTCATCTACAGACATAGCAGGCATGGCAAAGTATTTATTTCGCACAACCTGAGTTGGTAACTCAACCACCCGATTTCCATTTGGCAGAGGGAGAGGTGTTTGCTCAGCAACAGCAACACTGGTTTTTGCCGCAGACCAATCAGTCTTGCGCTCCTTAAATTTTCGCAACTTGCGCGCAATTTTATCAGCAACAAGATCGATACTGGCGTATAAATTTTCAGTCTTTTCCTCAGCACGGATTACAGATCCGTTTGCGTACACTGTGACTTCAGCCGATTGACTTGAAGCAATGCGAGGATTACGAGCCACAGATAGATGGACATCCACCTCAGTGGTTAATGTTTGAAAATGGCTAACCGCTTTATCGATTTTTTGCTCGACATACTCGCGGATGGCTTCAGTAACTTCAATATTCTTGCCTTGAATTACAAGTTTCATATCTATGACCTCGCTTCTACATTCCAAACCAGCTAAAAAGATTTTGAGACGCGCAATCTCGTTTTAATTACCTTACTGCGCCGAATAGCTGATCTGGCTATGAGATCACCTTAACACTTTGCTGGTGTCATTAAGTAAGGTTTGATGCACTTCTTAATGTAGATTAAGAAAATTGACGTGAGAGGAAATAAAGCTCCTCTAGTTTCAGATTTTTATGTCTGTATGAATAAGATCAAACAAGGTTGCTATTTATCGCTTACGATTGGCTTTGTGTATTGTCTGTTTTAATCTGTTGAGACAAAGCAAAGTGAGGTTCGTATGAGTTTGGCTGTGGAGCTATGGCAACGTTACCAAGACTGGCTCTATTACCATTCAGAGCTAGGTATATACGTGGATATCAGTCGGATCAGGTTTACACCTGACTTTGTAGCCCAGATACAACCTAAGTTTGTCAAGGCGTTTGCTGATATGAAGGCGTTGGAGTTAGGCGCGATCGCCAATCCAGATGAAGGGCGCATGGTTGGACATTATTGGCTGCGATCGCCTGAAATTGCCCCTACCGAAGAATTACGAAAAGATATTACGGAAACAATTGATCGCATCGAAGACTTTACAAGAAAAGTTCATTCAGGCATCATTCATCCCCCTAAAGCTCCTCAGTTTACCGACATTCTATCGATTGGCATCGGTGGATCGGCGCTAGGTCCCCAATTTGTTGCTCAAAGCCTTGCTAAGGCGGATGTCCCACTGAAAATCAGCTTTATCGATAACTCCGATCCCGATGGGATTGATTTGGTACTCGATCTCTTAGGCGATCGCCTAAGCACTACATTAGTTTTAGTGATTTCCAAATCTGGCGGCACTCCCGAAGCAGCAAATGGGATGAAAGAGGCTGAGGCTGCCTTTGAGAAAGTAGGGTTAGACTTTTCCAAACAAGCGATCGCAATTACAGGCGTTAATAGTGCTCTAGAAAAATATGCGATCGGCAATGGCTGGTTGGATACTTTCCCGATGTATGACTGGATTGGTGGTAGAACCTCAGAACTATCAGCAGTGGGACTATTACCTGCGGCATTACAAGGCATCGACATTCGCGCCATGTTGCAGGGCGCAAGCTTAATGGATGCAGCTACCCGTATAGAGGATATTCATCAAAATCCTGCGGCTTTGTTAGCGATGTCATGGCACTTCGCAGGTAATGGCAAAGGGGAAAAAGATATGGTGGTCTTGCCCTATAAAGATCGACTCCTGCTATTTAGTCGCTATTTGCAACAACTAGTAATGGAATCTCTTGGAAAAGAAAAAGACCTAGATGGCAATACTGTTTATCAAGGAATAGCTGTATACGGCAACAAAGGTTCAACCGATCAACATGCTTATGTGCAACAACTACGCGAAGGTGTGCCAAATTTCTTTGCTACTTTTATCGAAGTTTTACAAGATGCGTCTAGACCTCATCCTGAAGTAGAAGCGGGAGTGGTCACAGGAGATTATTTATTAGGCTTCCTGCAAGGAACTCGCAGCGCACTCTATGAAAATGGCAGAGACTCAATCACTGTAACGATCCCATCTGTATCAGAAGTTACTATTGGAGCATTAATTGCTCTGTATGAGCGTGCTGTAAGTTTCTATGCTTCGCTAGTCAATATAAATGCATATCATCAACCTGGAGTCGAAGCAGGTAAAAAAGCGGCGGCAAAGGTGTTAGCTCTCCAAAAGCAGCTTGTGGAAACATTAAAAGCATCAAAAGTCTCTCTTTCTTTGGAAGAAGTTGCGATAAAAATAGATGCCCCCGAACAGGTTGAAGGGTTGTACCATATCGCACGTCATCTTCATGCCAATTGCAAAATTCTGCTTGAGGGTGATTTATCTAAACCTAAAACTTTAAGAATGATGTTGATTGAATAATCTCATAGGGATTGTAAAAACAACCTATAAGTAACTGGGCGCAATTAAATATAAAAGACCCAAAACCTGTGGAGCACGATGCGAGTGCGCCACAGGTTTTTACTTTGGTTTTTAATTATGCCCAACTTAGTACTCCCTTCTCACCCAAAAAATAGGAATTATAAACTGAA
>CAIJEA010000645.1 GCA_903819605.1 uncultured cyanobacterium
AATATGACATTTAGACAATCTTCTTCTCCTCAAGTTGTTGGCATATCTACTAGTCAATCATTACGCCGTTTCGACTTACCGCTCCTGCGATCGCTATCGCGTCAGTATACGATCGCTCAGTGGGAATATTGCCAAAATCCCGATCAACCCATCGATCTCAATCTAGCGATCGCCGCTCTCCATGAATACTTACAAACCTGTCAGGGGAAAGTGCATCTAGTTGGACATGGCATTTCTGGCTTAGTCGGTTGGCTCTATGCCCGTCAATATCCCGAACAGTTAGAATCCCTAACCTTATTATCTGTGGGAGTTAATTTAGCTACTAGTTGGCATAGTCATTATTACGAGCAACGTCAATTAATTGGTTGTAGCCGTGAAATGATGTTGATGCGAACTGCATTTTATCTATTTGGTTACCGAGATAAAGAGTTGCTTTACTGGTTAGCTGACCTGCTCAAACAAGATCTCGATAATTCTCTAATTCCCCATTCCCTTTATGCACCAACTTACATAGCTCCTACGCAGATCTCTGTGCCAATCTTAGTCTGTGGGGCTATGGATGATTACGTGATTGGCGGCGGTAAAAACTCTTATCAAAAGTGGAGATCGCACTTTAAAGATAGCGATCGCCTATGGCTCAGTCAGCAAGGTAAGCACTTTTTGCATTACACCCAATGGCATCCCGTCAGCCTCCAAATTAGTTCTTTTTGGCATTCTTTAGCCATCGTTGCTAAAGTTGTCGCCATTAATTAGAAAGTAAAGCGAGGCTTTGTCACCTTTACTTTCTGGATTTAAATTTGCCATGCTCTCCGTAATTTTGGGTAGGATATTAAATATGAAGTGCGAAACCTTAAGAGTAGGTAATTTGCGCGCATAATTTTGGAGTTTTTCATGAAATTAGCTGAATTTCTTACACAAGGACAGCAATTGCGTCAGCAGGATCGAACTTTAGCGATCGACTATTTTGAACAATGTCTTCAAAATACTACCGATGGCAATCCCGAAGCCGATCTAGGCACGACTGCAAGAGTTTTACTTGATTTGGCAGTAGAGCTGATCGCCACTAGGCAGCCAGAGGCATTGCAAAGGGCACAGGAACTCTTGCAAAGGGCGGGAAATATCTTAAATCAAAATCTAGAAACGCAAAATCCAGAAACTAGTAATGAGCAAAAAGCTTATTTACTTTATGTAAAAGCTATTTTAGCGCTCGAATTGGGGAAGTTGGGCGATGTTTTAAATGTTTTGCAAGATGCTTATGATGCCTATGGCAATGACCTTGATGGGCAAGCTCTGACTGATGACGCAATTGGTCAATATTACGTTAAAGTCGGTGATGCTCAGTCTGCATTAATGAGTTTTGAGCGATCGCTGTCAGTGCGTCTTGAGTTAGGCGATGAATCCGCGATCGGTAAAAGCTACGCTTACTTAGGACAACTATATTTAGCATTTGGGGATGCTAACCAAGCAGCTAGCCTTTTTCAAAATACCCTAGATCTCGCTTTAGCTAATTCTGATAATTTTTTGCGGTTGCAAGCTCTTAAAGGGCTGGCAAAAGTGGGGATCGCTGAGGGACAATGGCAAACAGCGATTGAGTTGCTCAAAGATTCCATCTCCTTGCTTAAGGAACCAGTCGATACAATTGAAATTGGCTACTTATATTGCGATCTAGCTGAGGCATTGCTAGGCGATCGCCAAATTGAAGAAAGCTTGATCTGTATCAGAATCAATGCTCTGCCCCGCTTCCGCGATTTTGAGTATCAAAGAGGAATTGCGATCGCTAAACATATTCGCGGTCGCATTTATGTACATCGCTTGCTGGAAGGTCTAGATAGTCTTGATGAAGATGCGATCGAGACGGCGGAGGACTCATTACTTGATGCCTCTATCGGCTTTGAGCAATTTGGCATGATGGGAGACTATGCAAAAACCCTGTATGATCTAGCTTGTCTATATCAGTTATGCGGTAACTCGCAGTTTCAATACCAATATCAAGGTAAGTCATTGCGATCGCTAGAGTTGTCGCTCAGTGTCTTAGATCAAATTGGGATGGGAAATACTCAGCTTGCTTCGCAGGTTGAAGTAATGCTCAATCAAGTAATGCGCGGCAGTTTTTAACTATTCCCTTTCAAATCTAAGACCCTCTCTATTCGCATTCACTGAATTCTGTTCTATATTTTACAGTTCCATTACATCCATTTAATGCGTCACTCTCTAATTCCAACAACATAAAAACATGATTAGGAACATCATATTCACGTCTCAATCTTTTTTCTTTCGCAGGTATAAATCCGAAACGAGGATAGTATTCTGGATGTCCCAGTACAACTATGGCTTTACAACCTAAGCGATCGCATTCTTCTAGACTATATCGAATCAACATCAAGCCAATTCCTTGGCGTTGATATTTGGGTAGTACTGCTACTGGAGCCAATCCCAGCAATAGTATATTAACGTGGGTTCGGGATAATTTAAAACGGGCTTTGAGAGAGGGTTTGCTACGCAAACCCTCTCTCAAAGCCTAGAAGCAAAAGCATTGCCTAGCAATGCTTTTGCTTCTGGGCTTATAAAATTTGCAAACTTAACTCTAACTCACGTTATTTAGGTTTAACTTAGCCAAAACTCTCCACAACTCATTTAGGATTGC
>CAIJEA010000646.1 GCA_903819605.1 uncultured cyanobacterium
GTTACAGGTGCTAAGCGATCGGTATTATTAGGAAAAGTTTTTCCATAAAAAAGGGAGCGCCCAGCGCTCCCTTTTTTATGGAAAAATTTTGCCTAATAAAACCGATCGCTTAGCACCTGTAACGCTAGGTAAATTGCCATAGCGTTCTTTAATTCTTAAATATCCCAACACTGCAAAGGCGATCGCCTCTTTACTATCACCACTCAAACCTAATGCATCGGTATGCATAACGATCGCTGGTTGAAGCAAATCCTGTAATCGCTCCATCAGATAGCTATTGCGTCCACCACCGCCACCGATGAGCACTTCATTAGGGTATACAGGTAAAAAATCACGATAACTTTTAGCGATCGCCATTGCTGTAAATTCAGTTAAGGTTGCCAAAACATCGTAGTTGCTAATTCCCCCACATTCCTGCAAGCATTGTTCTAAATATGTGGGACTAAATAATTCGCGTCCAGTAGATTTTGGTGGTGGAGCCACAAAAAATTCCTGCGTCAACCATTGATTGATTAAATTTAGATCGGCTTGACCTTGGCGAGCGATCGCCCCATCCGCATCATATGAAACACCAAATAATTTTTGTGCTGCCATATCCATCAGGACATTACCAGCACCATTATCAAAGCCAAAAACTTTTTCTGGATGTTCAAGAGCCTTTGGAGGCAGGTAAGTCAAATTACTAATACCACCAATATTCTGACAGACACGATATTTCGTAGGATGAGATAGCAACAAAATATCTAGCATTGGTACTAGCGGAGCAGCATGTCCACCTGCTTCAATATCGGCAACTCGAAAATCACTTATAGTTTTAATTCCTGTTAATTCCGCTATTACTGCACCTCTTCCCAATTGCACCGAATAGCCAAGTCCAGTTTTACCATCATTTGGTGTGACTGGAGGACGATGAAATACAGTTTGTCCGTGAGAGGCAATCAGATCTGGAAGGCGATCACCCTTCTCCATAATCGCGATCGCTGCCTGAGCAAAACTCTCAGCAATGCGATCGTCAAGTTCACATATTTGTTGTAGCGATCGTGGCGCACCTGCACAGACAGCTAATATCTCAGTACGCAGATCATCGGCATAGGAATAGGTATATCCTGCGATCAAGTTAGTTTCAAGTTTTTCATGGCGATCGATAATTTCCACCAAAGCAGCATCGATGCCATCTACCGATGTACCACTGATTAAGCCGATCGCTAATATTTTGTCCGTTATTTGGTTTGCCAATTCTGCTAGTACAAATATGATGAGTGTTGATACATCTATTATCAAATATCAATGTGGATTTTCTTAGATATTGATGGAGTGCTTGTCCCAGAGAAAAAGTTTGACAAGCCAGTTCCAAAAGAAGATTTCATGAAATTCGATTCTGATTGCCTTGAGTCATTTGAAAATGTTTTGAGGATATTTACTGAGGCAAAAGTTGTCATAAGTTCTTCGTGGCGTGAGATTTTTCCCTTTGAAGTAATCCCGCCACTTTTTTCGCCAGATATTAAAGCGCGGATAGTTGGCGCTACGCCTCTTTTAGAAACTAAGATTATCCATAATTTCCAGTTTCTTCGTCATCAGGAGGTTTTGGAATATCTTAGACAAAATCAAGCAGAAATATCCAGTTGGGTAGCAGTTGATGATATTCCCGAACACTACGCACCAAATTCACCAGTTATTGCAACTGATCCTTATATTGGGTTTGACGATAATTCAGCCAAAAAACTTTCGCAATACTTAAGCGCATTTAGATCGTAAAAAAGGGCGCAAAGCGCCCTTTTTATATTCAAGTAAGTCTTATTTCATCCACTCGGTATGGAAAAATTCACCTCTGGGCTTGTCGGTGCGCTCGTAGGTGTGAGCGCCGAAGTAATCACGCTGAGCCTGTGTTAAGTTTTGGGGCAAGCGATCGCGACGATAGCTGTCGAAATAATCGAGTGACGCACTAAAGGCAGGAATCGGAATACCCAACTGCGCTGCTGCCATGACTACCTTACGCCATGCAGCTTCTTTGGTAAGAATCGTTTCTTTGAAATCGGGATCAACTAACAGGTTAGGCAATTGTGGATTACGCTGAAAAGCAATCTTGATCTTGTCAAGGAAAGCAGCACGGATAATACAACCCCCCTTCCAAATGCGCGAAATCTCGCCAAGATTCAAATCATAGCCAAAATCGCGAGAGGCTGCCCCCAAGAGCGCCATTCCCTGAGCATAGGAACAGATTTTAGAACAGTAAAGAGCATCCCGAACTGAATCGATAAATTCTTGGCGATCGCCCTCGTATTTCCCAACAGTCGAACTTTTAAGCACCTTAGAAGCAGCAACACGCTCTTCTTTGTAAGAAGACATGACACGGGCCGTGACGGCAGCAATCATTGTGGGGATCGGTACTCCCAAATCAAAGGCACTTTGTACAGTCCATTTGCCCGTTCCCTTTTGACCAGCGGCATCAAGAATTTTATTGACCAGTGCATCCCCTGTGAGATCGTCGATTTTAGTGAAAATATCAGCCGTAATATCAATCAAGTAGGAATCAAGCTCTGAACTACGCCATGCTGTAAAGGTTTCATGCAATTCACTCGCAGTTAATCCCAGACCAGTACTAAGTAGATCGTAAGCCTCAGCAATCAGTTGCATATCGCCATACTCAATACCGTTATGCACCATCTTGACATAGTGCCCCGCACTGCCCTTGCCGATGTAGGTTACGCAAGGTCCGTCATCGACTTGAGCAGCAATCTTAGTCACGATCGGCTCGATTTCTGCATAGGCAGATCTCTGTCCCCCAGGCATCATGCTGGGTCCATTAAGAGCGCCTTCTTCACCGCCACTTACGCCCATGCCGATGAATTTAAGCCCGATTTTTTCTAGCTCTACTGTGCGGCGATCGGTGTCATTATATAGCGAGTTTCCGCCGTCAATGATGATATCGCCCTTATCTAAAAATGGCTTGAGTTCTTCGATTACAGCATCAACAGGTGCGCCTGCTTTCACCATGATCAAAATTTTGCGGGGACTTTCCAGGGAGTTAACAAAATCAGCGATCGTGAATGTCCCTTTGAAATTCTTACCAGCAGCTCTGGTCGCCAGAAATTTATCAGTTTTGTCCCGACTACGATTGTAAACACTCATCGAAAAACCATTGCGCTCAATGTTAAGAGCAAGGTTTTCACCCATCACAGCCAAACCAATCAATCCGAAATTCTGCTTGTCAGATGTCATAAAATCCTCTCTATCCATTGAAACTTTAGTAGATATCACTTACTGCGGTTTATGCATTGGTATGGACAAGATATAAACGAAAACCAGTAAAGGTTTTGGTATTGCAGTTGTCGTAACAGCTCTAAACCGCAATATTTATCGCAATACTTATATAAATTGATTTACTGGCAATTTATAAATCAATCCTTTAGTTGCAGCCTTTCGCGGGCAAAAGGAACATAAAAAACTTTTTTGAACGTTTTGCAAAGCAAGACTTTCAAAAAATTTCCTAGGTTTGTTGCAACGTGGAGCAATGTAATCAATGCGTATGCAATTAACTATGGTTAATCCCTAAGTCTAAGGCAGCTTTTACCTAAACATACAGGTAAGCGTATCGTAAGGGTGGATTTACTGGGGATCGCAAATCCTTTGTAAATCCTTAAGAACATTTGAACTTTTAAGGTAGTGAGATCGTCAATAAAAACCAACAAAAATGCAAGCTATCTGAATAGCCATCGTATTTTCAGAGTGGATTTGCTATGTTGCAACATCCCACTGAGTGTCAAATAGAACGGTGTATGATTAAATTAAGTTAAGATATTTAATTCCTATATCTTAACCAAGGCTACATCTTGGTAATAGTTATAACAAAACTAAAGCCATGCAGCCAAATTAAAAGGGGATGCGTTAGACTACCTAATATTTCTTTTTATTGCGGAGCTTATTTTAGGTAGGTTTTAAATATAGTTTAATCTCAGGTTTTACTGAGATCTATATCAACTAAAGTGTTATTTTATGCAATTTGCCTAAAATAGATTGAAGTTTGATTCACATATTTTCTAGCAATTTCCCAGTAAGGTCTAGTCCGCATTAGACACCTTAGTTTTCTGGAGGTTCACATGAGTAAAATCAATAAGCCCAGTCAGTCCGATGACTCAAATAGTAAGCTTTTACCGAAATCTGTTACCCCTAAACCTCCGATTAAAGATTTGCCAAAGCTAGAAGTTGTCAAAGTTATTGCTCCAAAGTCTCCAGAGTCCATTCAGGCTGAGGAGGAGTCATTAATTGAGCAAAGCAGAGAAGAAATAGTTAAATCTGTTCCATCTGTTCCTAAGGTTGTCCCTGCTAGTGCAAGGATTAAGCCCCCAATTATCAATCGTTCAGTGAATGAATATTCTGGTAAAGATAATCGCACTGAAGATGTTCAAGGTGAAAAAGTTTGTTTGCAGCCAATTCCATCTGCAACAGAATCTTTCCAATATAGAGCGATCGGGGTGATTTATGGTCAATATATTGCCAATGAAGATAATTTCGCTAAAGGTCATATCTTAACTACGGATGGCTCTCAGGTAGATGCAGTTCTACTGGGTAAAATTATTTCTATTGTGAAAAAACGTCTGCAAAGTGATGGCAAATATTTGTGGGTGGTATATCCTCGAACAAATGACAAAGCAGGCAAATTACATGTTCAGATCTCTGGCGTATGGGCTCCTGTAGAACTTGGAAAGTCAGATTTGCCAATCGATCCTAACGTTCAAGATGGCTATTTCTCAGTACGAGGAGAGATATCCAGCCAATCAGTTGAAGAGAACTCAGTAATTATAAAAGTTCGTCGTACTGAGCAAAAGTTTGACAAGCAAAAGGACAAAGTTAGTAAAGAGTACAGCAAGTTCAAAGTTCGCCTAACGGGACTATTGCCAACTGATGCAGTTGGTCAGTTCTGGAGTGTAAATGTCCAACGTCAAGGCGATGTGCTGACAATTATTGATGGTGAATTTGTCGGGCATGTTCCTTATAAGGGTAAGCGCCGTCAGCAGCCTAATAGTCGGTTAGGTGGTGGCAAGTTTGCTCCTAGGAAGTATGGCGATCGCCCCTATAGCGATCGCCCATTCAAACCTTCGATAACTGGAGATGGTGGTTCTGGGTCTGTTTATCCACCTCGTCCAAGATTTTCTGAGGATCGTCCACCAGTGCCGCGTCCATTGATTAAGCGCAAAGAGCCAACTGATAGTTAAGCAAAGAATCTCTCGCAATGCGAGAGGTTCTTTGCTTTATAAAAGGTTCTCACAACGCAAGAGCTTGTTTTAGGGTTGTAATACCATACTCCATTCTTTATTTTGGCTGTCCCAAAATGGTGCATCAGTTTCACCGACAATATTTGGTCCCCAGTAAGTACGTGAACCATCGGTGGCAAAGGCGAAAATTACATCACCTTTGCCGATCGCAATTTTGTAATTTGGTAAAGATAACAACAAGCCTTCTTTACCGCCTTCATTAGGTGCAAAGTCCCAATTGAGTGGCTCGATCGCTTGCCAAACATTTTGAGTGGTAACTCGTGAAAATAACACGATTCTCACGGAGCGATCTGTCCGATTACCAACGCGAAGACTACCAATATTTTCGCCATCATTGAGATTGGGGCGCGTAAAAGTTGTTGGTAAGGGTGGAACGATTACTTTTGAAGTCTCTACATTTTCGGCGATCTCGCGGGCTGGTGGGGGAGACAAACGTTGCCATACGGAAACCCCTGTCAGGGCGACAAGCATTCCCAGACACATCGAATAAGCGTGTTTGACATCAAGAGTTGGTATCACAGCTTAAGTGTTGATGTTTATATTTTTATTTTATGCTTCCTGATTAATGAATCAAGAATTACACCCAAATTTTTTAGGATTGATAATTAATTCAAGATTATTGATCACGAATCCCTCTGGGCGATGAGGCACTCTCCTATTGATTGCTAGATCAATTAAATTGTTTCGTTAAACCCAGAAGAGATTGGCGGCGCGAAGCGTCGCCAATCTCTTCTGGGTTTCTCTTATAGACAAGCAGCGCTTGTCTATGAGCTGCAATTAATTTTTTTCGCGAGCGATCGCGACACCATGAGATGTTCCCAGCCGAGTTGCGCCTGCATTAATTAAGGCGATCGCTTGTTCTCTAGTACGAATTCCACCCGAAGCTTTAACCCCAACCTTGCCGCGTGAGATCTCCTTAAGAAATTTCACCATTTCCAGCGTTGCAGCTCCCGCCCAACCCGTTCCTGTTTTTAAAAAAGCTACACCTGCGTCCATACAGACCTCAGCAGCGAGTTCTTGCTCGTCGGGAGTGAGCAAGCTCAATTCTAGAATAGCTTTCACTGGTTTACCAGATTCTTCACAGATTTGAGCTATGTCTTGGTGCAATAGATTGGTTTGTCCAGTTTTCAACCAGCCGAAGTTAATCACTACATCTATCTCAGTTGCACCATTCTCGACTGCCTCCATTGCTTCATAAAGCTTAACGTTGGAAGTTGTCGCCCCACTGGGAAAACCTATCACAGTACAAATCTCTACTTTAGTTTTGAGCAAGCGTTCTGTTGCTCGCTTGACGTTGCAAGGATATACGCAGACGCTAGCAAAGCCTAAACGATCGGCTTCTTCACAGGCCCGATCGATTTGTTCGTGACTTGCGGCTGGGTCTAGCACTGCGTAATCGATATATGGAACGGGATCGATATCAGTTTGAAGCATAAAACTATACACACTTAGTCAAGCAAGAGGTTACATTGGAGATTAGTGACTATAACTTCTTATAATTACTTATTCATAGTCATTTCTCTCGACTTAATCGGCGACTTATCAAATTTAAGTAAATATTAGGTAAATCTTAAGTAAGTAAATAAATATGCATATTTCTGAGTTAGATGAACTGGAAGCCTCAGTCAGTGATTTACTGACGATGGCAAAGGTGGAGTTAGAACAAAATCGGCTTCAGCAACAACGCGATCGCCAAATTCAAGATGCGGTTGCTCAAATTGAAGCTCGTTTAAAACCATTGCTGGCAAAAATTGAACAGGTGCTGCAAGAATTTAGCCGTGAAGGGCAACAAGACAGCGAGACCAAACTAAGGCTAGAAAAAAAGGCTGCTGATATCCGACAGGAAATCGCCGACGCGCCGACCCTTGCGGCTCAGCTTGCCGATCGCCAATTGATCCTGAGCGAAGAAAGACTACTAGATGAACGAATAACTGAACAAACTGCTCAATGGAGACGCGAGCTAAAAGCCGATCTGATGGAGATGATCGAAGAGCAGCATGATTTCTTTAGTGCCACCGATGCTTCGATCGCCGTGCGTGGATATGCCAACGATTTAAAAGCGATTGGCTGTCTCGAAGAGGTAGTTGAGGCTCTGATCAATCAAATAAATTCCCACAGTGAAGAAGGTCCCGTAGCAAGGTTACGTGGTAGCCATGAACAAACGCTCACATTTATTTATAACAAAGCTCTCGAAAATCGCTCCCGCGTCGATCGAGCCCCAGATGTTCAACCTACAGCAAGACATCGCAAATCTGAAAAACGCCCTGCTTTGTATACCGATCTCAGTGGCAAGGTTTTAGTTTTTGGAGGACACGATCGCTTACAAACAGCCGTTAAGAATCGCTTGCGTGATTCGGCAATTAATTTAATGTGGTATACCGAACAAGATGGCTTGCAACTTGCCGCGCAGGGTGAGAGTCAAATTTCAGGTGGTGATTTAATTATTAT
Organism: uncultured cyanobacterium; assembly: GCA_903819605.1. GTDB lineage: Bacteria > Cyanobacteriota > Cyanobacteriia > Pseudanabaenales > Pseudanabaenaceae > Pseudanabaena. The sequence continues at coordinate 7,722 of CAIJEA010000646.1, forward strand.
CGTGACGGGTTATGCAAGTCACTCACTTACCGAAAGAGCGATCGAGGCTTGTCGTCGAGCAAATAAAACCTATGAAATTGTGAATACTACGGGTATGACCAGATTATTGGAAGTAATTGAATCGGGACTAAAGGCAAAACAATTAGCGCGTCACTGGAAACAAGGATAAACAAGCTAGGCTCAAATTAATGTCTGCTATTTCGGAAAATCAAGTAAATTTTAATTTCTATGGTTAAACCATCTGACGATTCATCGAAAAAGATTCAAAAAACACAGTCTAATAGTTTCTGGAAAGAGACTGCTCAAACCGTTGGTCTGACTGTTTTATTAGCTTTTGGATTTCGGGTTACAGTTGCTCAGGCTTATTACTTGCCACCATCGGGATCGATGGAACCAACTTTACAAAATTACGATCGCATTGTTGTAGATAAATTAAGTTATCGGTTTCAACCACCGCAACGCTATGACATCATCGTTTTTGAGCCAACCAAGGCGGTGGTGAATGGCTGCGGGTTATCACCAGAAAAGCAGAAAAGCTCTCTGATTAAGCGCGTGATTGGTTTGCCAGGCGATCGCGTAGAAATTAAAGAAGGTACTACTTATATCAATGGTCAACCTCTATCAGAGCCTTATGTAGCTCAAGCCCCTGACTACGATTTGCCCCTCACGACTGTGCCATCTAATTCTTATTTTGCGCTTGGTGACAATCGCAATAATAGCTGTGATGGTCATATTTGGGGTTTTGTCCCACAACAAAATATCATCGGCAAAGCGTCGTTGCGATTTTGGCCGCTAGACCATTTTGGGCGCATCGATAAGTAATGGTTCTTTATGGTGCGCGGCTTTACCGCGCACCATAAAGTATTCACTGGGCAGGGAGTGCAACGCACTGTATTAATTACGGCATAAAAATATATGGATAACCAAAAGGTAAAATCGCTCACTGCCATTGACATTGACCGCATTGTCGAGATGGCATGGGAAGATCGCACTACTTTTGATACGATTTACGACCAATTTGGCATTTCTGAATCAGAAGTGATTAAAATCATGCGTAAGTCAATGAAACGCTCATCTTTTTTAATGTGGCGAGCAAGGGTAAGTGGTCGTAAAACTAAACACGCAAAGACCTCTGAGGCGCAAAGATTTCACTGTAGCCAACAGGATAAATTCAAATCTCGCTAAGAGTATTTTGTACTTTTGGGCAGAATAAGGCTTAGCAAACCTAGAGAGGTAACTATGCGATTAGTTCATAATTTTGCGGTTTTAGGAATATTTCTGATAGTTGTAGGTACACCTATTGCTATAACCCCAAAAATGCAAATACTGGGACTAAAGGCGATCGCTCAAAATTCTGATGATTTGCGAGTGCAGGAAATTAATGATGCCGCCTATCTCAGACAATCAGGGCATGAAGAACACTTGCAACGTGGCGAAATCCAAGAAGCGATCGCCGATTTGCAAAAATCCCTCGATTTATGTCAAAAATGGAATGCGCGAGGCGGTGAGTGGGAAACGCTGAATGATTTGGGTGATGTTTATCTAAGGACAGGGCAATATGAGAAAGCGATGCCCTATTTTCAACAAGCTTTGAAAATTGCTCAAGATCTCGCCAAATTTCCTGATGGCGAGCCTGTGAATGTTGCCTATACCTTGCAATATATTGCTGATGTGTATGACAAGCAGAGACAGTATCCTCAAGCTTTATTGACATATCAGCAGGCTCTAGATATTTTTCGCGATCGCTTGCAAAAGAAAAAAGGCGATCGTGATTCACTGCGAACAAGTATCAGTTCGACGCTTTCTAGTATGGCTTCCCTCTATTTCAAATCTTCGCAATACGATCTAGCCTTGTCTGGTTATCAGCAAGTGTTACCGATCCTCGCAGAAATTCCCGACTATTACGGGCGCGTGCAAACTTTGAATAATATTGGTGTGATATATGCCAACAAAACCCAATATGTAGAAGCTCTCGAATCCTATAACCAAGCATTGGAATTAGTTCGTTCTCCCTGCTGTGTTGTTTATAAAGGTGATGAATCGGCAATTCTGAATAATATGAGTGCCTTGTATTTCAGTCTTGGACAAAATAAGAAAGCTTTGGAACTTGCCAATCAATCCACCAAAATTTATTTCAAGTTATCTAGTGATAACTTTTCGGGGTTGAAGAAGTCCGATATGGAATTGCTTTATGACGTTTTAGGTGAAGAGAATAGTAATCCTACCCTTACTAGTAGAGGTTTATCAGTACGGGCAAATATAGGAGATGCGGCAAGTAATGAAGTAACTGTCAACGCTGGAAAAGCCAA
>CAIJEA010000647.1 GCA_903819605.1 uncultured cyanobacterium
AGCTTTGAAGTAAATTTTCGGTGGGATGCGAAACCAGAGCATATTCTCACGGCGTTCGGCGGCGGTTTTGATATTCAGTAAATGATGGGGGGTCACATTTGCGGAAATCGAGTTACCGCCCCAGCTACCACAACCCAATGTCAGCGAAGGATCGAGACGGAAGTTATAGAGATCGCCGATCGCACCCTGTGAAGATGGCGTATTAATCAGCACCCGTGAAGTTTCTAGCTTGTTCTCAAAATAGCGAATATGTTGTTGATTGCTAGGTGCAGTATAGAGAACCGAAGTATGTCCATGTCCACCAAACAATACTAATTCTTCCGCTTTATCGACGGCTTCATGGAAATCTTTAGTGCGATACATCGCTAAAATTGGCGAAAGTTTCTCAAAGGCAAAGGGTTCATCCTTAGAAATCGCTTCTACTTCACCAATCAAAACCCTTGTATTCTCAGGAATCTTAAAACCTGCAATCTCAGCGATTTTGAGTACCGACTGTCCGACGATCGCGGCATTCAAATGTCCATCTTTTAAGATCACTTGCCGAATTTGATCCCGTTCCGCTTCATTGAGAAAGTATGCACCGCGCTTGATAAATTCCTCGCGCACAGTCTCATAAATTGCATCAACTACCACCACCGACTGTTCAGAAGCGCAAATCGTGCCATTGTCAAAGGTTTTACTGAGAATGATCGAACTTACTGCCATCTGAATATGGGCGGTTTCATCGATAATCGCGGGCGTATTCCCCGCACCAACACCGATGGAAGGATGTCCCGAAGAATAGGCAGCCTTGACCATCCCAGGTCCCCCAGTTGCTAAAATCAACTTGATATTCGGGTTTTGCATCAGGGCTTGAGATAGAGGTACGGTCGGCTCATCAATCCAGCCGATAATATCAGGAGGCGCACCTGCGGCTACGGCTGCGTCAAGAACGATTTTCGCTGCGGCGATCGTACATTCCTTGGCATGGGGATGGGGCGAGAAGATGATTCCGTTACGGGTCTTTAGCGCAATCAAAGACTTAAAGATAGTGGTAGAAGTGGGATTCGTCACAGGTACGATCCCCGCTAATAGCCCAACAGGCTCGGCAATGCGTTCATAGCCAAAATGTTTGTCAGACTCAATCACACCACAGGTTTTATCATTCTTATACTTGTTGTAAATCATTTCCGAAGCAAAGTGATTCTTGATCGCTTTGTCTTCGATGACACCCATTCCCGATTCTTTTACCGCCGCCTTCGCCAGAGGAATCCTCGCTGCATTCGCTGCCAGCGCCGCCTGTTTGAAAATGCGATCAACCTGCTCTTGAGTAAAAGTCGCAAATTCCGCTTGGGCAACTTTCACCCTCTGAATCAACAATTCTAATTCTTCAACATTTGTGACTTTCATAATGGATACTCTTCAATTTGAATTACGAATTACGAATTACGAATTACGAGTTGTTAATTCGTAATTCGTAATTTTTAAAACCCGATCGCCCCCAGTGCATTAATTCCGCGATCGCAAAATATATCAACCGTTTGCTGTACCAGTTCGGGAGGCGCAGGTGGCGTGTCTTTGAGGGCATAGGGTAATCCCAATTGCTCCCATTTATATTCCCCCATCTTATGAAACGGTAGAACTTCCAATCTTTCGACATTTTTAAGGGTGGCAATAAAATCGGCAAGTTGATTGATATTGGTCAGATTATCGGTGAGATGGGGAACTAGAACGAACCTGATCCATACAGGTTTATGGATATCACTCAGATATTTGGCGATCGCTAAAGTTGGTGCGACTGAAACACTGGTCACTTGGTAATAAAGTTCGGGAATATAGGACTTTATATCGAGAAGAACCAAGTCGGTTTCCTCAAGAACTGGTTTTGCTACCTCGATCGCACAATAACCCGATGTGTCAAGAGCTGTATGCAAACCTAGTTGATGGCAACGCTTGAAGATCTCTCTGGTAAATTCAGGCTGCATTAAGGGTTCACCACCACTTACCGTTACGCCTCCTTTGCGGATGTAGGATTTGCATTTGGTAATTTCATCAATTAGATAATCGACGGTGACTTCCTTCCCATCATGGGCGTTCCGACAATCGGGATTATGGCAATAGAGACAGCGGAGGGGACAGCCTTGAGTGAAGACGATAAATCTGATTCCAGGTCCGTCAACTGTCCCAAAGGTTTCGATTGAATGAATGCGTCCAATACCAGACATGATATCTCCT
>CAIJEA010000648.1 GCA_903819605.1 uncultured cyanobacterium
GAGTTGGGTGGCTGGGTATATCGATACGGCTGGGTTTCTTGGCTTAAATGGATTGTTTACTTCCCATGTAACGGGTAACTTAGTGGTCGCAGGCGCTCAACTTGCTGGAGCGAGTGGTGAGGAGATTTGGGTAAGACTTGCTGTAGTTCCTGTTTTCATTGCGGCGATCGTCTTGACTACGACGCTATCTCGAACTCGACATCCAAAACTATCCAGTTTTCTATGGTTGCAAGTAGCGTCCTTAATTTGTTTTGCTTGGGTTGGGGCAGTCGCGATCCCCGATCGCAATGTAGCGATCGCGCCCTTAACTATGTTTACAGTTGGCTCGATTGGTGTGTTTGCCATGGGAATTCAAAATGCCTTAATGCGCGAATCATTAGGGAGTCTCGCTCCTACCACAGTAATGACTGGTAATTTGACGCAGTTTACCATTGACATCGCGCGATCGCTGATAATTCGCGACTATCAAAAGCTAGGCGATCCTGAATTGAAAACAAGAGAAATGCAAGAATTACGACAACGACAAATCAAGTTTGGCGTTACTTTAATCGGATTCATTCTAGGTGCTGCCTTCGGTGCTTTTTTTATGAAGTTGATTAATTTCTGGGCGATTCTCTTGCCTGCGATCGCGATCGCCTTCCTCGCAATAGATTCTCAAAGAGAATAGCTTTCAAATAGAACAGTAAAAATAGGTAACTAATAACATGAAATCAATTCAACTCCACAGCTACGGCGATCCTGAAGTCTTAATGTATGAAGAATCTCCACAACCACAGCCACAGGAGAATGAAGTATTAATTCGAGTTTATGCGGCGGCTATTAACCCTGTTGATTGGAAAATACGACAAGGATATCTACAATCTAAATTTCCTTTTCCCCTACCCCTGACTTTGGGATACGACCTATCTGGAGTAGTCGAAGCAATCGGTAATCAGGTCAGCAATCTAGCAGTGGGCGATGAAGTCTTTGCGATGCTGCCTTTAGAACAACTTGGAGCCTACGCAGAGTATGTTGTTGCAAAAGCCGAATTGGTTGCCCCCAAGCCTAAGTCTATAGACTTTGACACAGCGGCGGCGATACCAAGCATTGCTTTAACTGCATGGCAAGCCCTCTTCGATCTAGCAAATTTACAATCAGGTCAAACTATCTTGATTCATGGAGCCTCTGGTGGCGTTGGTCGATATGCAGTGCAGTTGGCTAAGTGGAAAGGAGCGATCGCCATTGGTACTGCTTCCTCCGAGAACCTAGATGCTATCCAGCAATTGGGCGTGGATCTAGCCATTGATTATAAAAACGAACGCTTTGAGGAAAAGGTTGCCAATGTAGATGTGGTCTTCGACACAGTTGGTGGAGAAACCCGTCAGCGATCGTGGCAAGTTTTGAAATCGGGCGGAATCTTGATTTCAACAGAAGGCGCTGCGGAGCCAATTGTACCGCCATCAGCAGATTTGCGAGGTATTGCTATTTTTACAACCCCAAGCGATACATCCCAATTGATCCAGATTGGTAATTTGATTGATCGCGGAATAATTAAACCATCCCCTGTAGAGAGATTTGCACTCCAAGATGCTGCTGAGGCTCATACTGCCATCCAGCACAATCATAAGCATGGAAAGATTATTCTAAGTGCTATTAGGGACTCGCAGTAAAATAAA
>CAIJEA010000649.1 GCA_903819605.1 uncultured cyanobacterium
GATGAGCTTCCCCCAGGACGCAAACCGATTCAAACTGTTTTGCTCAAGCCTTCACAGCGCAAAGATGCTTACGATTTAATTCGTCGTGAAATTGCTCATGAACGTCAGGCTTATATAGTCTTTCCTCTAGTGGAAGAGTCGGAAAAAATGGAAGATATTAAGGCTGCAACCCAAGAACGCGAACATTTACAAAATGTAGTTTTCCCCAACTTCCAAATCGGCTTGCTGCATGGTCAAATGTCTTCTGCCGAAAAAGATGAGGCGATTAATACTTTCCGCAGAGGCGAAACCCAAATCCTTGTAGCGACAACGGTGATCGAAGTTGGTGTGGATATTCCGAATGCTTCGGTGATGCTCATCGAACATGCCGATCGCTTTGGTCTTGCTCAACTTCACCAATTGCGCGGTAGAGTTGGTCGTGGTGCAGCACAGTCCTATTGTCTATTGTTAAGCGGTTCTAAATCGCAGACATCTCAAGAACGTTTGCAAGTTCTCGAACAGTCACAGGATGGATTTTTCATCGCTGAACGAGACTTCCAAATGCGTGGCAAGGGCAAAGACGAAGGAACGGAGCAATCAGGTCATGCGGGCTTCTCCATTGAGGATCGTTTACCCGATGAAGCTGCTCGTCAAGAAATCTTTCAGATCGCCCGTGAAGCGGCGGAACGAATTATTAAAAAAGATGCAACTTTGGAACATTTCCCCGCACTAAAAGCCGAGTTTGAGCTTCATTATCAACGTTTACAAGGTGGCGCAATTTTTACATAATCATAATATTGTATGACTAGGGACGTGCAGTAAAATCGCATAACCCTTAATGGATTAGTCATTTATCCAAGGCTTTCAGTCGTTATTTGAGAAATATTTATGCAGAATACTCGTCTTAGCGTAATTACAAATGTTAGTATCGGGAGATTATCGCAATGGTCGCGTAATCCCTGGCGGCGAACATCTCTGATTGTGATTAGTTTGTTGCTAGGATTTTTTTGGCATCCGTGATTTCTACATCAACTGGAGCTAAATCTGAGCTAGATATTGTTGCTGCTGGTGTTACTGTTGCTGGAGTGGAACTCATTAATCGGTTTGTCTATAGTCCACGACGGGCAACTTTAGCTGATGGCAGCTTAGCACCGAGGATCTTAACTACTGATATGTTGAACTCACTGAAATTGGGTATAACTTACGGGCTATTTCTAGAAGCATTTAAACTTGGATCTTGAATAAGAAGGCTTGCTAAGCGAGCCTTCTTATTTTTATTGCTGCTTTTAATTGCGACGATGTGTAACTTGATCGGCGTAGTCTGAAACCCTCTCAGGCATAAAAGCCCCTGTGAGAATAATGTTAACTTTGGGCGATCTCGTTTCTAGCACTTGTAACAATTCTTCTTGAGAAATAAGCGATCGCGCTACGAGTAAATTTGCCTCATCTAGTACAACTAGACTCGCTTTCGCAGACTTAATTGCAATCTTGGCATAGTCCCACAATTCCATTACTGCAACTTTCTCGGCTTCGCTTAACTCGATATCGTCTTTAGATAGATCTCGCATCGCATCACAACGTAGCCATTCCAGATTTTCGACGAGACGACGTGGATTGCTCAATCCTTGATTAATTCCTGTTTGAAACAGTTGGACGAGTAATACTTTTGTCCCTTGACCTGCAACTCGTAACGCTTGAGCAATAATATCAGCGTAGAGATTACGATAGGGGGCGATGAAAACCTGAACATTACCTTTAAGTGGGGTCACGAGTGGTGCAGTTTTGAGCGAATTAATATCTGGGCTAGTCTTGGGTAAATCGATCTGATTTTGATTAGTCTTGGTCTGATTCGTCTTAATTTGAGCCGTCTTAATTTGAGCCACCATAAACAAATCTAGTGTTTAAATTTCCAGTAAGCATCATAGCAGACACTAGATGTAGAAAAAGTTTAAGAAACTAACTTTTGTTTTAACGACCAAGTTAAAATAAACCAAAATGACTTAGGACGAACATTTACAGCAGGTTTCCATCGAAAGAACCACAATAAATTTTGGAAAAACGTTGCAAAGTAAAGTTTTTCCAAAATTTATTGTTTCTGGTTTGAGAGTAAAGCGCTGTAAAAAGTCTTTACGCTACCTCTCTAGTCAACAAATATCAAAGTATTCTAGAACTGCGATCGCATATGTGCGTAAATTTATGACTATTACGCCTCTTTCTCCCAAACTTGAAACCGCAACCGCAGCTACGAGTAATGCAGTCCTGTCAAACATTAGTTGGCAAACCTATCAAGCGATGCTTGCGGATATGGGCGACTATCGAGCTATCCGTTTAGCATACAATCGCGGAACCTTAGAAATTAAAATGCCATTAGAATTTCATGAAGCCATTAACCGACTCCTAGAGAGACTAATCGTCACTTTGACTGAAGAACTAGGATTTATCCAATGTCAAGGGATTTGCGTGACGCGACAGAATAATATCGGGTAGTTGACGCGAGAGAGTAGCTCAGATCGCAAACATAAATTCGCGCCAAGAAGCGATTTCCCTTCGGGAACGCTACGCGAACGCAACGACAAGTAAAGATCGCTGAGACAGAACCCAAAAAAGAAAGTCAAGTTGACTGAGCGCGAGTAGAAGCAACCTGACGACGATAGCTATCTGACTTGATTTCGAGGATCACAGCGTGATGAACAAGTCTATCGACAGCCGCAACCGTCATCATTGAGTCAGAAAAGATGGAATCCCATTGACTGAAAGGCTGATTAGCAGTAATGAGTAGACTTTTACGCTCATAGCGATAAGCAATCAACTCAAACAGGACAGAGGTTTCTGCTTCAGACTTTTTGACATAGCCCAAATCATCAAGAACCAGTAAGTCAAAACGATCGAGCTTCTTGAGCAATGCTGGGAGTTGTAGTTGCAGCTTGGCGTATTGCAAATCTTGGACTAAAGCATTAGCCGCAAAGAACTTGGCACGCATACCCAACTCCACCATGCGGCGAGCTAACCCAGCAGCCAGATGAGTTTTACCCACACCAGAAGGACCAAAAATCAGACAGTTATCAGCC
>CAIJEA010000650.1 GCA_903819605.1 uncultured cyanobacterium
AAATATTCCCGCCAGAATGGGCTTGTCGGATTGATTGGCAATTTGGTTCACAAATTTATCAAGGCGATCGAAATCGGTAATTAATTGACTTTGAAAAAATTTTGCCCCAGCATTAATCTTGTGCTCAAACCGTTTTTGTAACCCCGACCAACTTGGCGACTGCGGATCGACTGCTGCTCCAGCCAAGAAGTCAGTACCTTGATTGGATAAGGCTTTGTCATTCGCATCCAGTCCTTGATTGAGTTTTTGAATCAATTGCAATAGTCTAACTGACTCATAGTCAAACACCGATCGCGCATCGGGATAGTCGCCAGCTTTTACTGGATCGCCCGTAAGGGCAAGAATATTGGTAATCCCTAGCGCCGCCGCCCCAAATAAGTCACCTTGCAATGCAATCCGATTGCGATCGCGACAGGCAATCTGACAAATGGTTTCAATGCCAATTTGTTGCTGGATCAAAACTGACGCAGCAACGGGACTCATGCTCATCACGGCACGACTAGAATCGGTAATATTTATGGCATGGACGCGCCCTTTCAGCGATCGCGTTTGTTCGAGCATATGGGTTGGATCGCTGCCCTTTGGTGGCGACACCTCAGCCGTGATAAGAAATTCCTTGCTGGCGATCGCCTTGCGGAATTTGGTAAATGGTTTTTCAATTATGGGCTGGGGCGGCTCGATCATGCAAGACAAAACTATTGAAGGGTTTTAAGGGTTTCTGCATTTTAAACCATAGCGATCGCTAGTAAAGTTTTGCGATCGTAGTTAGAAACACGCAGTAGAATAAAAAACCAGTTTTTTATTCTACTGCGTGTCCTCAATCTCTATCAATTGCTGAGGCTTGTTAAAATAGAACCAAAAGTATAGTAGCAATTCATGAAGTGTCCTTCGGCAAAATTAGGTTTACCAGCAAACTAAATGAGAAAAGGTATACTGATATGCTAAAAGTCTTTAATATTACGATTGTCTTAATATTATCTTGCTTGCCTCTGCAAATTGCTAACAGCCAAGAGTTATGGGCGCAGACAAACTTAGAGCAAAAAGCCGAAGCTGATAAATTACTGATAGAAGGAGTACGATTTTATCGTCAAGAACAATTGCCAGAAGCAGTACAGCTATTAAAAAAAGCATTGCCAATCTATCGTGGTATCAAAGATCGTGATGGTGAAATATCTGTCCTCGAAAATCTGGGGAGAAGCTACATTGAACTAGCCCAGTATCAAAGAGCGATTGATACTTTAGAGCAAATAGTTGCTATCAAGAGGAAAATCGGCGATCGCCATGATGAAATATTTGCACTTAGCAGTCTTGGTAATGCTTACTCTTTGAGAGGAGAGCATCAAAAAGCCCTTGAGATATTCCAGCAATCCTTAGCGGTATCACATCTAATTAACGATCTCGAAGGAGAAATTAGTGCGCTTAGTGATTTGGGAGAAGTTTATAGAAATTTGGGTCAATACCAAAAATCTATTGAGAACTATCAGAAAGCTTTAGAGATTGCTAAGCAAACTAGCGATGGAGTCGGTATGGAGAATGCTCTTATTGGACTTGGTAATACTTATAGTGATTCTGGAAAATATCAAACCGCAATCGCCTTATTTCAGCAAGCATTATTAATCAAGATTGATTTCGTTTATACCTATGGCAATGTATCCACACAGGTTGGTTTGGGAAATGCTTACCAAAAATTGGGACAAGTTCAAAAAGCAATAGAGTTCTATCAAGAGGCGCTCACTTCAGCCAAGCAAAATAACTATCATTATGGCGTTGGGCTAACTCTCAATAGTCTTGGAAATACTTATCTCAATTTAGGAGATGCCGAAAAAGCGATCGCCTTCTTTCAGCAGACTATCGCGCTTGTGAAGCAAACTAACCAGCGCTATGGCGGAATCGAGATTGAGGCATTTGTTGGTTTGGGCAAAGCCTACGAAAAGTTAGGTGAACATCAAAAATCGATCGCCTACTTCGGACAGTCATTAGCCCTCAAAATGCAAAGTAGCGATCGTGATTAACCAAATAGATAAAGACGGCGTGAAGCACCGTCTTTATCTATTTGGGCTTTACAGCGCTTTGCGCTCAAACCAAAACCTAAAAATTCTTAGGGATTTAGTGTCGAGAGTACATTTGTACCCGTCACTTTCACTGTTTGCGTCTCAAGATTGGCTACAGCGCGATCGCCTTTGACATTAAGATTTTTATCTGGTTGTTGATAGTTGATATTGCCATCAGCCGTAATCATTTTAGTAGGAATTAACCATTCCACCTTATCGGCATTGACGACACCTTGCGTAGAACGGAAACTGGCTGATACCTGTCCCGTCAAGTTAATACGCTCTTCTTCGAGTTGAGCTTGCCCTTTTTGTGCCGTGACAGTAATGCCACGACTTTTGCTAGTTGCCGTAAATTCTTCTGGTAGAGTTACCAGTTTTTTGTCAAGATTCCAAATTGCTTGAGATGCCACAAGCTCGACATCTAATTTAGGATCTTTGGCTTTGATCTCCCCAGTAAAGGTAACTTCATTTTTCTTGACATTCCAATCACCTTTCTTTGCAGATAGTTGTAATTTATCTTTTACTTGTAGCACTGAAAGCGGAACATCGGTAAATACGCGATCGCGCTTTGCATCCCAAGTCACTTTCTCACTCTTCATTTCCAAAGGTGGTTTAACAGCCGTAACTACTACTTCCTTTTCTAAACTATAAACATCAGTACTAGGTTTAGCCGTTAATTCTTTCCCCGTCATTCTAATATTGTCTTCAGTCTTATCAATCTGAATGTTGCCTGTGGCTTTAAGAACATCCTCTTCAGACTTCCAAACCATGTGATCGGCTTTCATATTGATTTTTTCTTTAATAGCGAGTGCCTTAATATTGCCGTCTAGCGAAATTTCTTTAGTACTTTGATCGATAGTTCCTTTATCACCCGTTGCTTCCATCAAAGGTTCGCCATCGCGATAAAATTTTCCTTTCACATCCTCGACATCAGCGATTTTACTATCTTGACGATAGTCAGCCCGTTTGGAAGTAATTTCCCAGAGCAGTTTTCCCTTGGCATCAAATTCAGTGAGGGTGATATTTTGGAGGCTAGAGCCAGCCGTTTGCGGTGGTTTATTCAGGCTAGTAATTGTAGGTCTTAGGAAGATAAACCATCCGAGCGCAGAAATCAGCACAGTTATAACAAAAACAATGATAAACAGGCGTATATTGCGACGGCTAAATGTTTGCATGATGCCCATATTGATAAAATTTTGATTTGAGCGACTCGGCACACCGAGCAAACCAGAGTTTATAGTTACAGATATTATTGCTTCATGGCGATCATTTCTGCCATATCTTCAGGATTAATCACGGCAAAAACATCTTTATTACTTTCAATGTGTTCAATCGCTCGATCGAGACAATCCATACCATCTTGTACCGACTCGATCCGACAAAGGCGATCGCGCAAGGCTGCCGCCCCGACAAAACCCTTGGCATACCAAGTCATATGTTTACGCGATTGCCTGATGCCACGAATACCTTTGTAATCCCACAACCCCTGTAAATGCTCTTTGGCAACTTGTAAGCATTCAATCGCCGTCGGCTTTGGCAAGTATTCACCTGTTTTTAAAAAATGATCGACCTGCCCCACCAAAAAGGGATAGCCCAATGTGCCTCGCGAACACATCACCCCATCCGCTCCCGTTTGCTCTAAACAGGCGATCGCATTTTCCACCGAAAAAATATCACCATTGGCAATTACAGGAATCGTCAGCACCTCTTTGACCTTGCGAATCCAATCCCACTTAGCATTGCCTGTATAGCCCTGCGATCGCGTCCGTGCATGGACAGTAATCATTTTTGCCCCTGCATCCTCCATACGTTTAGCAAAGTCTAAAATCGTAATTTCGTGATCATCCCAGCCGATGCGCGTTTTCACAGTTACAGGAATATCAACGGCTTCGACTACCGATCGCACAATTAGTGCTGCTAGTTCAGGTTGTCGGAGTAAAGACGAGCCACCACCTTTTTTCGTGATTTTATTCACAGGGCAACCCATATTAATGTCTACAGTGTCGGCTCCCTCAAATACAGCTTTTTGGGCTGCCTCCGCCAAAAAATCGGGACGACAATCAAATAACTGAATACTAATCGGCGTTTCAAGGCGATCGATCTCCATCAACTTAGACAAAGCCGACCTGTAATGCAGATCGGCTGCACTTACCATCTCGGTATACAGCATCGAATCCGGGGCATAGCGCCGCACCAACCGCCGAAACACCAAATCTGTTACCCCCGATAATGGCGATTGCAGTACGCGACTTTTAAGAGTGATATTACCAATGATCAAGGGTGTAGAGAATTTTTGTGATAATTTGGTTGAGACAAAAGTCATGGTGTGAAATTTTGCTTTCTTTGGCACTGTATACAAAGGTATATTAGTTTTAGAGCGTTCTTACTGATAGTCTCTGATTCGTTGTAAACGATTGTGAATTCGATTAGCTAAATCTATACCGACGATTGGCTTACATAAGTAGTCATCTGCGCCAACCCCAAAGGCAAGATTTTGAGTATTAGAATCAGTCATAACACTTAGAAATAGAACTGGTAAGCGTTTCCAGTCTAGATTGTTTCTAATGGATTGACAAATTTCTAACCCATTAATGGGAGGCATATTTACATCTAAAACTAGTATGTCAGGCAGTACTGACTGTAACACTGTCCAAAATTCCTGTGGATCAGCTAGGGTTGTCACTTTAAAGCCCCAAGGATTGAGAAGTTCTGTTAGCGATCGCAAACAATCAACGTCATCATCAACAATCATCACCTTAGGCTCGATTACAGATTGAGATTGTTTCAACGAGAATGTTGAGGTGTCCGCGATCGAAGTTGTAGGTATGCTTTGGATTAAATTAGTATTTTGGATAGCCTGCTCTAAAGCAACCACCAATGGTTCTAATGCTTCTAACTGTACTTTTTGGTCTGATGCTTGACTTTTAAGTAGGTTTTCTAACTGAATCGCCAGTTGCATGGCGCTCGTTAAGCCCAAGGTTCCAAGAGTTCCCGCTAATTTATGGGCTGTTTGATGAGCTAGTTCTTGGAAATGAGGAGCAAGGAATCCAGATTCTAATTTCTCGATCGCTTGAAATAATACCGACAACTGTTCAAGACTTTTAGGCTTAGTAGTGACCCAAAGCTGATTTAAGAATTCTAAATACTTTTCCTGTTGAGAATCTTGGGTATTTAATTTTAGGTCAAGGGAAGTAGCAGGAGCAGTTTCAACTGGCTTGGATATTTCTACTTCAGTAGTTTTATCAGGTACTTTTAGATAATATCCGCGTCCATGGACTGTAGCGATAAAATCTGAAGGAGCGCCCGCTGTCACCAACTTACGTCGTAATCCTCGAATATGAGAGCGAACTGTTGCCTCCGACGGGAACTCATCCGAAGACCATAGGCGATCGAGAATCTCTTCAACACTTAGCAAGTGCTGGCTATCATTTAGCAATATTTCTAGTAGTTCGTATTCTTTGTTAGTGAGTGTTAGAGGTGAATTATTATAAGAAACTTCAGAAGTGCTAGGGTTTAAGTGTAAATCTCCCCAAACAATGATGGGAGAAGAAATTGCATTACTCCGCCTCAACAAGGCGCGAATTCTAGCAATTAATTCTGGTGTATCAAAGGGTTTTACTACATAGTCATCTGCTCCAGCATCTAAACCACTCACCTTTGTAGTACTAGCACTTTGTGCGGTTAGCAAGAGAATTGGAGTGCTGTAGTCTTCTGCTCGAAAGCGTTGACATAGGCTAATTCCATCTAACTTAGGCAAACCAATATCTAATATGATTAGGTCGTAATCAAAGGTCGAACCGTAGCTCCATGCCATTTCCCCATCTTTGACTACATCGACAATATAGCGATTTTCAGCCAAAGCTTTTGTTAAGACAGCAATTAAGACCTCATCATCTTCTACTAATAATATTTTCATGAGATTTAAAAATGATTTACAGGTTTTGGGAAGTTGTTAAGGTTCCCTCTTAAAGATATTGATATCTACAACTTATTGTAGACTTACCAATCCAGCATTTTCGTAATTTGATCGGGCAGATCGAGGGAATTGAATGGTTTCGTAATTACTCCACTCACTCGTAAATCATTAAACTGTCGTCTTTCTGAAGTCTGAGCCTTAGCAGTTAAAAAAATAACTGGGATTTGTGCAGTTTGGGGATCGGCTTGCAGGGCTTTAAATGTAGCTATGCCGTCCATATCAGGCATCATCACATCTAGCAAGATAGCGTCAGGTTTTTCATCACAAGCGGTTTTGATACCTTGCATTCCTGAACTTGCAACTAATACTTGCCAGTCAACAACCATCTGAATTCCAAACTGCACAACAGTTTGAATACTTTCTTCATCATCAACAATCAAAATCCTTTTAATTGGCATAGTTTTAATTAATCATAGGTTTAATAATGGCAGAGTAAACGAAAAAGTACTGCCTTTTCCAAGGGTACTCTCTGCCCAAATTTTACCCTCATGTTGTTCAACAATCTTGCGACAGATCGTTAATCCCAGCCCCGTCCCACCCTTACGACGAGAGTCAGATGAATCTACTTGCTGGAATCTTTCAAAAATACTTTCAAGTTTGTCCAATGGAATGCCCTGACCTTCATCACAAACGGAAAATAGAACTTCGCTATTTGGTCTGTTTTCGGCAGTTAGCCAGACCTTACTGTTAACTGTCGAAAATTTAATCGCATTGCTGATTAAATTTGTTAAAGCTTGAACTATGTAGTCAGAATCGACCAAAATATTTATATCAATTGGCTCAACAACTAAAACCACACCATGATTCTGAGCCATTGGTTGCATTGCTTCTGTTGCTTGAATCATTAAGGTGGAGACATTACAGATTTGCTTCTCCATTTTTACTTCACCAGATTCGATGCGTTGAAGGTCAAGTACATTATTTACTAAACGGACTAAGCGCTCTGTATTGTCATCAGCGATTTCTAGGATTTGCTGTCCATCTTTTGAGAGGCTTCCTAATTTCCCTGTTGCTAAAATTTTTAACGCGCTATGCATGGAAGTTAAAGGGGTTCGTAGTTCGTGGCTGACCACAGCAATAAATTCGTCTTTCATGCGTTCGATCGCTTTGCGATCGCTAATATCAGCAGTTAGAGCGAAAAAGCCTTTAACATTCTGATGTTCATCAACATGGGGAATATAGGTAACATTAACCGAACAGGGAAGACCATCCTTTAAGATAATTTCATTTTCGTAGGTCACGGCTTGACCTAATAGCGCTAGCTTCACATAGGACTGCATTCTTGTGTAGCAATCGTTTCCCCAGACTGATTTAATATCGCTGCCATAGATTTCCGATAGAGACTTACCTAGCCAATCTTCATAGGCTTTATTATTAAATCGATAATACTGGTTCTCATCTACATAGGAAATCAGTACTGGCAAGGCATTAGTAATTAATCTTAATTGCTCTTCACTCTGTCTTAGTGCAGTTTCAGCCTGCTTGCGATCATTGATTTCCTGTTGAAGATTACGATTGACTTCCTGTAATTCCGCAGTACGAACTTCGACAATTTCTTCTAAATGTTCTAGAAACTGGGCTTGAGATAGAGCTATACCAATCTGATCGGCAAGTTGCTGCATCAGTTCTAGTTCAAAATCAAGCCATTTGTAGGGGCGATCGCAATGGTGAGCGATCAGTAATCCCCACAATTGGTTGGGTGAGCTTGATTCATTTTGTTGATGGGAATTCAAGTTTTGCAAAATGGGGACGATCATCTTTGCCTTGATATTGAATTGATGAACAAATTCAATTAGACATTCAGATAAACCTTCTTGGCGATCGCTAACATCATTGATCGCTCTTACTCTACCTCTGGCATAAAGTTGTTGATAGTCATGGGGAAATACTTCCTCTGGAAAGTCTAAATCCAGAATCTCTGGATAATCAGGTAAAACGGCTTCAGTAATGGCCCGTCCAGTGCCATCAGGAAAAATTTGATAAATTAGTACGCGATCGGCTTGCAAAATGCGTTGTACTTCAGTTACCGTTGCCCTTAAAATTTCTTTAAATTGTAGAGATTGCCTAATTTTAAACGTAACTTCAGCAAATAGTTTCACCCACTGCCGTTGTCGAAATAGCTCAGCTTGCTCGTGATTTTTGAGAGTATGCTGAGCTTTTATAGCAGTTTGGTGCTTTTTTTTGCGCGAGTTAGATTTCTTTTTTTTAGGCATAAATGAATTTTACACTTACACAGCTTGGTGTTCACACTCTACCCAATAAAAAAGTAGGAGCAGCACTGCGCTTTGAAATCAATCGATTGAGTCAAATAACATTGAGGTCATATAGCGCTCAGCCCATTCTTCGCCAAACGATTTTTCGAGAACTCGTCGAGTTTTATCATTTTGTTGTTGTTTAGTGCAGTAATATTGCTGACCTGCGATCGCACTAGCAACTTCAACATCAGAAGTTAATGGCTCTAAATTGGTAGCAATTTGGCAATGAATTGTCAAAAAATCTTGAACCCGTTGCAAAAAAGCTTGCTCTTCTTCAGCACCAGCAGGACGGACAAACAAACAAAATTCAGAGAAAATATCAGCCCATTCAGGTAAAGCACGGGGCTGTGAAAATTCTATATTTTTTAAGACACTTAATTTCTCTTGATAATTAGTTGGTAAAGATTTTTTGCGATTACTAGGTGATAGATCTGCGATCGCAGCACTAATCATCCCCCCACGTCCTCCGACTATATCTGCCCCAAAAATAGGCAAGGCATACTCAGGATTTGGAAACATTACACAATGGAGAATATCCAAACCATTGCCCACTTGAGCTAGTTCTAAGTGCAATTTGCGAAATTGTTTAGTTTGATAACAGAGATTTTCAATGATTAATTTTTCTCCTTCTAAATGCCCCTCGATATAGCCTAAATCTTTTGGAATGAGATATGGCTCAAGATCTAAATTATTTTGCCATGTCTCTTCAATACAGTTTGCGAGCTTCTGAATTAAAGGATGTTGACGGGTTCGCAAAGATGTTGCCATAAACTTTTTAATTACAAATTCTTCAATACAAAATACAAAAAATAGGAGAAAGAAAAACAAGAAAATAATATGCTTTTGTTAAAGATGTCTAATTTTTAAATTAAATGGTCTCAAAAAGTTTTAACTCTTCAATTAGACAATCAAAATAGGGAGCTAATTCATTCTGATCCTCTGGCGCAAGTCGTTTAAGACTAGCGATTTTGATGGATGCTAAGCCAAGAATCATAGCATCAATAGGTACTTGTAACTCTCGATAAAGCTCCTGCATATACCTCAGCCCATCAGCACTTAAATAATCTAGACGCTGACCAGCAATACCGTAGGTAATGCAGCGCAGAAAATGCCAAAAGTCTCGCCAGCAAGCATTTGCTCGTTCCGCAGGATAAAGCCCTCCACCTACTTGGGTGATTTTTGGGAAGGTTTCTAACACCTGTTGTCGCGCCTCATCAACAATTTGTGGAGCTTGTGCAGACAATAACTTTACTGTTGGGATATTTGTGGCGATCGCAGGTATTAATATTTGTAAATCATGTAAATCTTCATCAGTGAGATAACGACCATGATCGTCAGCATCTTGAAATTTGGTGATAGCAACATCTGGATAAATATTTTGCCAAGAACTGAAGCTAACGATGCGAGATTTTTGAATTAGTGCAAGAACTTTTTCGCTTAATTGGAGATTAGACATCAAATTCAGAATAGAAGAAGTAGGAGCAAATTTAGCTTACAGCGCTTTGCGCTCAAGCCCAAGCCAATAAAATTGTTGAAAGCGTTGCTTAGCAGCGCTTTCAACAATTTTATTGTGGTTCATTCGATCAAAAATTGATATAAAGCTAGTTTAGCCGATCGCATTAAGCTTAAATTAACTAATCACGCTACCTAAAAAATTCTCAATTCCACTCATCTCATTTCTTACCTTATTACTTTATGGATCTTTCCCAAATCAAACTTGATTTACAAAATCCTGACTTTCAGTATCGGATTAAGGCGATCGCGGCACTTAAAGATTTTGCGGCTGAAGTCGCCATTCCTTTACTAATTCAGCATGTCAAAGATCCAGAGTTTCTAGTACGGACTTTTGTGGCTAGAGAATTAGGGCGGCAAAAAACTGCGGAATCCTTTGCGACTCTGCTCCAGATTATGCGCTGTGACAACACTCCTAATGTACGAGCAGAAGCAGCTAACTCTATTTCTTTGTTCGATCGCGTTTCTGCATCACACTTAGTCCAAGCTTTTCATCAAGATGATCACTGGTTAGTAAGGCGCAGCATCCTATCAGCTTTAGTAGAAATGCAATGCCATCCAGAGGTATTTGAAATATGTTGCGTAGGATTAATAGGAGAAGATGCCGCAGTGCAAGAAGCCTGTATCGATGGCTTAGGTTCTTTAACTGAATCTACCCAAGCAGACTTAGCTTTATCCAAACTATTAGAGCTGAAAAATTCTGAGTTTGAGTATATTCGCGTGCGGGTAGCCTATGCACTAATGCATTTTAATGCTCCCGCAGCCAAAGATGCGATCGCTGATTTAAGGAGCGATCGTGACTATCGAGTAGTCGGTGCTGCCATGGAAAACCTACTGTAATGCTTGCCAAATCTAGCATTGAAAGTAAAGGCGGCGCTTCGCGCCGCCTTTACTTTCTTGGGTTTGTTAAGGATTGTTACTTACTTTACAAAAGATGAGACTAGAACAATCCTGATCTTTTATGTTCTATATGTCTTGTAAATCACAAAGTGAATTACTCAAAGACAGAACAACGTTTTACATAAGATAAACAATTTTTAAGGAGAGCGAAATGCTTGACGCTTTTTCTAGAGCTGTAGTTTCAGCAGATGCTAGCACCTCTGTAGTAGGTGATATTAATGCTCTTAAGGCATTCGTTGCTAGTGGCAACCGTCGTCTAGATGCTGTAAATGCAATTGCTAGCAATGCAAGCTGCATGGTTTCTGACGCAGTAGCAGGTATGATTTGCGAAAACCAAGGCTTGATTCAAGCTGGTGGTAACTGTTACCCTAACCGTCGTATGGCTGCTTGCTTACGCGACGCTGAAATCATTCTCCGTTATGTCACCTATGCTTTGTTGGCTGGTGATTCTTCCGTATTGGATGACCGTTGCTTGAACGGTTTGAGAGAAACCTATGCGGCTTTGGGCGTACCTACAACCTCCACAGTACGTGCTGTCCAAATCATGAAAGCTCAAGCTGCTGCTCACATCCAAGACAATCCTAGTGAAGCTCGTGCAGGTGCTAAGCTCCGCAAGATGGGAACTCCTGTTGTTGAAGATCGTTGTGCTTCTTTGGTTGCTGAAGCTTCCAGCTACTTCGATCGCGTAATCGCAGCCCTCAGCTAATCTGTCAATTGATTGCTGATAGCGATTTACTGGTTGAGATTCGCTCAACGAGAATAAAAACAAAGCTTACTGAATAACAAGAATCCAGTTTGGAGATTTAATAAATGAAATCCGTTGTTACTACCGTTATCGCCTCTGCTGATGCAGCAGGTCGTTTCCCTAGCACCTCTGACCTCGAATCAGTACAAGGTTCTATCCAACGCGCTGCTGCTCGTTTGGAAGCTGCTGAAAAGCTAGCTGCTAACCTTGATGCAGTTGCGAAAGAAGCTTATGACGCTGCAATCAAGAAGTATCCTTACTTGAACAATGCTGGCGAAGCTAACTCCACCGACACCTTCAAGGCAAAGTGCGCTCGTGATATCAAGCACTACCTCCGTTTGATCCAATACAGCCTCGTTGTTGGCGGTACTGGTCCTTTGGATGAGTGGGGTATTGCAGGTCAGCGCGAAGTTTATCGTGCATTGGGCTTGCCTACCGCTCCTTACGTTGAAGCATTGAGCTTTGCTCGTAACCGTGGTTGTACACCTCGCGATATGTCTGCTCAAGCATTGACTGAGTACAATGCATTGCTAGACTATGCAATCAATTCTCTTTCCTAATTGATTTTCTTAATTAAGCGATGGAAGCCATCGCTTAATGCCAAAGCAAAAGTAGGGGCAATTCATGAATTGCCCCTACTTTTGCTTTGGCACAGTCAGTTTTGGAACTGACAATTGATATAATTTCAGAATTATGGATAAACGTTTTTATAGCTTTTTTAATTTGACAGAAGATCAGGCGATCGCGATTTTAGATACGCCGCAAGATCAGATTGGCGAAGAGGATTCGCGTTATATTGCCGCCTCGCATTTAGTAAATTTTAATTCGGAGAAAGCGATCGCCGCCTTGGTTAGAGCCATTCATCAAACTGATCCTGAAATGGATAATCGGATAGTGCGAAGGAAATCTGTCGAAACGTTAGGTCGTCTTCAAGCGAAGTCAGCTTTGCAAGTAGTGCGAGAATGCTTAGCTGATGATGATTGCTACATGGTCGAAAATGCAGTTTGGGCGATCGGCGAAATTGGGACACAGGATCTAGATATTTTAGAAGAGATTACTCAACTATTAGATAAGCCTTCACAAACCTATCGAGTGATTATTCAAACCCTTGCAAAGTTGGGTTATCAACCAGCGATCGCTAAGATTCGGCAATTTGTAAACGATGAAAGCTTGCCAGTTTCCAGTGCTGCAATTACAGCAATTTGTCGTTTAACTAGAGATTTCTCGCAAATGGGAAAAATCGTTGACCTGCTACAAAATCGCAATGTGATCGCTAGACGTTTATCCATTCAAGATCTCATTGATGCCAAACATTATGCGTCAATTCCTGATATCTCCTTATGCCCAGTATCATTGGTATTTCGGTTGCGGGGCATTCGGATGCTAGCGGAAGCAGGAATTCAAGAAGGTGCGATTTCCTTTGCTGATGTGCAACCATTTTTAGAAAAATCATTAATCGATCATCCTTCTACTCTTTCCCCAGTCCATAATTACAGTACTTTGCCTGATCTTCCGCGTTTAATCCATGAGCTGTATGAAACGGATTTTGGCAGATGCTATTTAGCGATCCACACGATTTTAGAAAACTATGCTGAAGATGCACCTGCCGCTCTATTTGCTGCCTATGAACAGGAAGCCCGCAACGATTACGGCGCACATTTCCATGTGGTTAAACTCTTTGGGTGGTTAAAACTCGCACCAGCCTATGATTTGTTAATTGAGAGTTTGCATAATAAACAACCCCAATATCAAAAATCCCGTGCAGCAGCAGCGATCGCTCTTGCCGAAATTGGTGATAAGCGAGCGATTCCCGAGCTAAAAGTCTGTTTGGAATCTAAAATATGGGACTTGAAGTATGCTGCTCTATTAGCATTGGAAAAGTTTGGTGATTTTACTGGCTATGAAGTACTCGCCAATGATAGCGATTTATTAATTCGCGAAAAGACCAAAACATTAAAAAATGCTCCCAATTACTAATTATCAATTTAATCAAAATGTCTCTCGAAACCTATTTTCAACAACTTAAACATCCAAATCCTAATGTTCGCAATCAAGCGATGTGGGAAATTGCTGCCAATTATGATGCTGAAGTCATTACTAGATTGATGAATATTCTTGATGATGAAGATACTAATTATCGGCGAGCTGCCGTCAAAACTTTAGGGGAGATTGGTCATGCGACTATACCACCTTTAGTTCAGGCGATGCTCCATAGCGAAAATGTGACGGTGCGAGGTAGTGCTACTAAAGCGATCGCACAGGTGGTAATCTGTCATCCCGAAGAGCCGCTCTCGGCTGAGGGAGTAGCAGGTTTAAAGGCAGCTTTGCAAGATGCTAATCCTGTGGTGAATATTGCCGCAGTCATGGCAATGGGAGAAATTGGTGAACCTGTTTTGGATATTTTAATCGAGGCTTTACAGGAAACCGATAACCCTGCTTTGGCAATTTCTCTGGTAAATGCGATCTCTTCCATTGGTAGCAGTCGAGGGATGGATGCATTACGCCTGATTATTGACAAAGAAGAAACAGATTCCTATGTCAAAGAATCAGCCATCAGCGCTTTATCCAGATGTGAAATGACTGCTGGCTTGAATAGATAAGCCCCAATAATTAGGGGTTGCTGAAAAAGC
This sequence comes from uncultured cyanobacterium, assembly GCA_903819605.1. Lineage (GTDB taxonomy): Bacteria > Cyanobacteriota > Cyanobacteriia > Pseudanabaenales > Pseudanabaenaceae > Pseudanabaena. The sequence continues at coordinate 14,070 of CAIJEA010000650.1, forward strand.
AAGAAAAGCATATAAGCAGTGGTTTTCAAGGAGATCGAAAACTGATACGATGCAAGAAAAAGCAGGAAAAGTAAGTAAAACCCTTGCACAAATAAA
>CAIJEA010000651.1 GCA_903819605.1 uncultured cyanobacterium
CTTTTGCACTAAAGTCCAGTCAGCAAAGCCATGTTTAGTTTCAGCGATAATTTGTTGACGGAGATCTCTAACTTTCTGGAGATTAGCTTGCATAGTGTTTTCTTCTAATTAACCAAACCTACATAAATTTAACGCCACTATTACCAAATATTTGGTATCGCAGAGATCAAAAAGATGATAAAAACAATAATAAATCCTGAAATTATGACATTTGCGAGCTATAGCAGTTCTAAGTTATTTGCGTTTGTGAAAATCTTGGGCTTCGACTTTGCTCAGCCAACGATTATTATTGCTGGAAGTCGGAGACTCTCATACATATTTTAGGACTGCTATACGGGATGCTCTACTTAACAAACCTCACCTCGATTGGTGATGCAATGGCATACTGGGAAGATACAAGCAACCATGCAAATTACTAACGCATCTCATCTAACCCTTTTACCTACTTTTTATCTTTAGGCAGGAAAACCTATTAATGCTGATGTACACAGTTGAAATCACCCTCAAAAATAATCCGATCGCTTTGTCCGTGCAGCGCAAGGAGCAAGAAAATGCTGAGGCTCTATATCGCGAAATTGCCAACGCGATCGCCGAAGGTAATACCAAAATCTTGGAATTAACCTGCGAAAAACAAGAAGGAAAAAAAGTTTCGGTACTTGTTAGCGAAATTTCCGCCGTACAGGTTTCTGAAAAATCAGGGGCTTCTGCAAATCTTGGTGCAGGTTTCGTGCGTGGCTAGTAGCTACCCCTAAAATCGGAGTCAGCGCATTGCGCTGACTCCGATTTTAGGGGTTTTCTTTAGATATAATTTTGCCATTATCAGCAATTAACAATGCCCACTGACCATTCTGTTACTACTGCCGCCATTAATGTTCGCAATCTCTCCTTTGCATGGGCATCAGGCGAAACCGTTCTCGATAACTGCACCTTGTCAGTACCTAGGGGGGAATTTTGGATGCTGTTAGGAACTAACGGCAGCGGTAAGTCAACTCTCTTACGTTTGTTAGCTGGATTGCTCAAACCAAAATCTGGTGATATCGAGATTGGCGATCTTGTTGGATTTGTGTTTCAAAATCCCGATCACCAATTAGTAATGCCCACAGTCGGTGCAGATATTGCCTTTGGCTTAGTATCGGAAAATCTTTCCTATCTAGAAACTCTCCATCGGGTCAAAGAAGCTCTCAGTGCTGTAAATCTAGAACAAATGATCCGCCGTCCTATCTATGCTCTCAGTGGTGGACAAAAGCAACGTGTTGCGATCGCTGGTGCGATCGCCCGTCATGCCTCAGTATTATTACTAGATGAACCAACGGCGCTGTTAGATGGCGAAAATCAGATCGATTTAGTTGCATCTGTACGCGATCTAGTCAAGCAAAAAAATCTTACGGCTTTATGGGTAACGCACCGACTAAATGAACTCGATTATGCTGATGGCGCGTTTTTATTAGAGCGTGGTCAAGTCATTGACAAAGGCGATCCGATAAGGCTAAAACAACTATTGCTAGAACGCAGTTAAATCTGTCAGCGAACATTAGTTCCTTAATGCACTATTGGAGCTTTTGCTCCTGCTTTTCCTTTCCCTAAAAACAATAACAATGGCAGAGAACATAGAAAGATGGTTCCGACAAAGTGAAAAATATCAGCATAGGATAGAACCGCAGCCTGCTGATTTACCAAGTTTTCTAGACTAGTAAGAGCTTGCTGATGAGCAGTTACGGCATCTGAACCGCTATTTTGAAATGCTCCAGCTAGTATATCGATACGTTCATTTGTTGCTGGATTGTAAGAACTAAGATTTGCTAATAAAACTGATTTATGAAAGGATTCTCTCTGAGCAAGTAATGTTGAGAGTACTGCTATGCCGATGCTCCCACCAAGCTGACGAGTCAAATTATAGAATCCTGAACCTGATGAAATTGCTTCCTTGGGAATAGAACCTAAAGTCGCTAAACTTAGCGGGAGAAACATTAACACCGTTGTTGCGCC
>CAIJEA010000652.1 GCA_903819605.1 uncultured cyanobacterium
CCGCCACTCACTTCTTTGTTGCTATGGCAATAAATAGAACGCTGTTAATACTGACAACTATCTAAAGTAATGTTTTTGACTGATTTGTTTATATTTATAGACTTATATTGCTAAAATGTTACATATTGCAATATAAAAACAAATTCAATTCAACTCTAGGTAGAGGTATAAATTCATGGCTATTTTCGGCTTATTTGGCAAAAAAGATAAAAAGGAAAACTCCGAAAAACAAGAATCTTCTTACTTTCTTGACGAGGATTCTGCTAAAACCTTCGGCGATATCGACTATATGAGAACTCCAAAAGCCGTCAAGAAGACATTTCCAACTGTTAACGGGGTTAAAGGTGCTGAAATTGTGAGCGCTTTTACGGCAACCGAAAAAGTAGATGGATCTAAAATTGAGACTACTAGTAATGAGCCTTCTGCACAAATTTCTCAATCGACCTTTGATCCAAAGAAGCTTAATACTCGCGTAGATTCGGGTATGGATATTTTCTTAAATATGGCTAAAGACATTAAAAAGAAATAAAAATACAATTCCTCAAAAAGAAAGGGTGCTTAGCACCCTTTCTTTTTGAGGAATTCGGGAAACCGTCTAGCTTGGATTTAAACCTAACAAACGCATACGGCTTAAACTATCGTAGTAAGCTGGCTTTAATTCAAGATAAAAATCAAGTTTGTCTTGGTTGAACATATTGCAATTAATGTAGATTGAGGCATTGCGCGAGGTTATTAGTATGGTATTTAACTGGTTTCGGCGGAAGTTTGATGATGATACAGAGGCAAAAGATCAACCTGTAGAGTCAGAACAAACTGAAGTAAAAATACCTGAATCTAAACCTGTTAGCGAGCCTAGCCCGATCGCTTCCCCTGCATCTCAAGATTTATTAAATTGGGCTAAGGCTGCTTACGCCAATGTGCAGCAACAGACAGAAATTTCTGAGAACAAAACCCCTGAATCTGAAGTTTCTGAGCATGAAAATACAGAAATAATTGAGTTAGAAGTAAAGACTAATGAAACTGAAACCTCTGAACCTGAGATTTTAGAATCAGAAATTGCGCCAGAACTTACCGAGCCTAATGAGTTTGAGTCAAAGGCAACTGAGTCAGAAATTAATGCAACTCCACCAGAAACCATTGAGTTAGACAAACCGATCGCGGCTGAGTCATCCGTAGAAATCACCCCAGAATCAACCATTGAAGTCTCTGAAGTAGTTGCATCAGAAGAAGTTACCCCAGAAGTTGCGGCTGTGCCTTTTTGGATGCAGTCAGAAAGCGATCGCCTCGCTCGTATTGCTGCCCTCGAAGCCACTGCGATCGTTGAGCCAGAGCCAGAAATCAAACCTGAAGTCAAGGTCAGGCGTAAGCCCACCATCGAATTTGATGAGAATTTTATCTGGTCAGCCGAAGTCCTTGCCTCCCAAGGTCGTCGCCCCGAAGAAATTTCCGTCGAAGAAATCACATGGCTTAATCGTCTGCGCCAAGGGTTAGACAAAACTCGTTTGTCTCTGGTCAATCAACTAAAGTCAATCGTCGGACAAGGTCCCCTCAGCGCTGATTCCGTTGATGATATTGAGGCTCTGCTTTTGCAAGCGGATGTCGGTGTAAAGGCAACCGATCAGATTATTTCTAAGCTGCAAGATAAACTGCGTAAGGAAGTTCTGCCCCCAGAGGAAGCGATCGCCTATCTCAAACAAATTTTGCGCGATATGCTGGATGTCACTGCTCGAGCTGGTGCATCAAATCAAGGCGAACCGATCCCAATGTTGATCCCTGAAAAAAATCAACTGAATATCTGGTTGATTACAGGCGTAAACGGCGCAGGTAAAACTACGACCATCGGCAAGCTCTCTCACCTCAGTGTCAAATCTGGTTACAAAACCCTGATTGCCGCCGCCGACACCTTCCGTGCTGCTGCGGTGGAGCAGGTCAAGAGTTGGGGACAGCGCTCCAATGTCGATGTGATTTCTAACCCTGCTCAAAATGCCGATCCCGCCGCCGTTGTTTTTGATGCCATTAGTGCTGCTCAAGCCAGAGGCACAGAGTTATTACTAGTCGATACAGCAGGCAGACTCCAAAACAAGAAAAACTTGATGGAAGAACTCAGCAAAATTCGCCGCATTGTTGACAAAAAATCTGCCGAGGCAAAAATCGAATCTTTGCTAGTGCTAGATTCTACCCTTGGTCAAAATGGACTCAAACAGGCCGAAGTCTTCGCCCAATCCGCAGGGATTACTGGGGTGATTCTCACCAAGCTTGATGGCACGGCAAAAGGTGGTGTCGCGATCGCCGTAGTGCAACAATTGGGCTTGCCAATTCGGTTTATTGGTGCTGGAGAAGGCATTGAAGATTTGCGACCCTTCTCTAGTTACGAATTTGTCGAAGCATTATTGAGTAATTAATCAGCAACTAATTTCTACTAAACAAAGCCCTGTAGAAATACTTTTAGAAAATTACTCAAATCCTTCGTTAATTTTTGTCCAACTAAGGCTACACTATTGGACTAAATTAGCTTTCTTACAAACCACCTAGCGTTGCAGCATTGGTATGTCCCTATCATTGCCACCTAGAAACAGATCGATCTCACCACAGCCAGATCCAGACAATGCTTCTGTGATGGTGATGAAAGATCTCAAAGACCTGCTCAGACAGATGAGTCAGGATCAAAATAAAATCCATGAGCTGCTTAGCTTTTTGGGTTACGCTCTCCGCAGCTTTAGTAACCTCAATCAGTTCTTAGAATTAATTCCTCTGATTGCCAGTCGTGTAACTGACTCTGACGGTGGCGCACTAATTTTATTTAAGGCTAGCGGACAGATTCGTCTGGAGTCTCTACATTGCCCTGAGCGCAATCAAGGCGGCATGAAGGCGCAACAGGTTCGTACAGCTATTGAACGTGCCATTCAACAGGTTTTAAAGGGCACTCCGACAGCCCTCGATGAAATGGTCAGTCGCTATTTAGGTGCAGATGTGCATTTATTTGGTACATCTGTTTTAGTGAAAAATTCGGTGCGCGGTCGCCTTTATATTTTCAGTCGCAAGCCTGATTATGTTTGGACTGATAACAAGCGAACATTAATGCGCTTAGTTGCCGATCAAACCTCAGTGGGTCTAGAAAATCATGAACTCACGACGGAACTAATCAAAAAAGAGCGCCAAGATCGCGAGATGGAGATTGGTGCTGAGATTCAACGCCAACTACTGCCCCGCAATTGCCCCAAAATTCAAGGTATTGAGATCGCTGCCCGATGCTCTACGGCAAGCCGAGTTGGTGGCGACTATTACGATTTTATCCCCATCCAAAGGGGCGATCGCTGGAGCTTTGTGGTCGGCGATGTCATGGGAAAGGGAGTCCCCGCAGGTTTGATCATGACCATGACGAGAGGCATGTTGCGAGCTGAAGTATTAAATAATCACTCACCCAGCAAAATTCTGGAGCATCTCAATGAAGTGATGTATGAGGATCTGGAGAAATCTCATCGGTTCGTGACGATGTTTTATTCAGAATACGATCCCGAAACACAGATTCTCTCCTTTAGTAATGCTGCCCATACACCTGCATTACATTGGCGTGCTAAAACTCGTAGCGTCCATGCCCTTGATACGCTTGGAGCTTTGATTGGTTTAGAGGCTGGATCGAAATATGAAGAAGGTAGTACGCGCTTAAATTCTGGCGATGTTGTCATCTATTACACGGATGGTTTTACCGAGGCAGCAAGTCCTGAAGGCGATCGCTTTGACGAAGAGAATCTCCGCAAAGCTTTGGACTGGGCATGTCAAAATTGTTTTCCCCTGTCTCCTGATGTAACGCGCCCACAAATGATTCTTGACTACATCTTCCAAGAAGTGCAAAACTTTATTGAAGAAGGGCATACTCATACTGATGATATGACCCTAGTGGTTTTGTATATAAATGATAAAAATCTGGAACAAAGTTCCAGTAGTAAAGCCTAATCCTAAAAATTCAATACTAGAATACTATGCTTGACCTAACTCAACATCTGATAGCTTTTACTGATTTATCAGTGCTTCCCCATACTGCGATCGCTAGCAGCAATTTACATTTCGACGTTTCAAATATCCATGCACATATCAACATGGATCTATTAGCTCAACAGTTTAACCAAGATGTGATGGGAGACATAGGTAAAGGTTGGAAAAGATTTGTTGAATCGGGACAGATTTGGGCACTAGGAATTGGTGTAGTTGTCGGCTACTTATTTAGAAGTATTACTAATTCATAAACAACGAAACAAAAGAGAAGCAGAACTAAGTTCTGCTTCTCTTTTGTTTCGTTGTTTAATGGCGGGGGACGGATTTGAACCATCGACCTTCGGGTTATGAGCCCGACGAGCTACCAGGCTGCTCTACCCCGCGTTGTTGCGCTTAGCTAATATAACATGTTTTTATATAATTGCAAGCGTTTTTAAAAGTGTATGGTTTTCACCCCTCCGCAACGCCGTCTTACCTCAGTTGTTTGACCCGGTAAAACCAGGTGGAGCCGAAGCGCCCCGCCTAACTTAAAGTTCCCAGATGCTTGTCTGGTATACTGCGGCGAAGACTGCGAAGACTCCTAGAAAACAATTATCGATCAAGACACATTATCGGTAGTCACGCACGCCACAGAGGAGCTTAGTCACAATTATAGCCTGAAAGAATTAGAGTTTGAGCCTTGTATCGTAATCTACAGTGCTTTGCACGCAATCCCGAACTACAAAAAAGCTGAAAGCATTGCTTTGCAATGCTTTCAGCTTTTTTGTAGTTCTTGGGGTTGGTAATTGCTGTAATTACTTCAGGTTGTCAGCTATCCAATAAACTAAGGGCGCGATCGCCAGAGCAGGTAGAAAAGAAGCAACTCTGACTTTGGCTAGTTCTAATAAATTTAAGCCCAGTCCTAATAGCATCAAACCACCAACACCAGTAATAATTAGCACTGAGGGAGCATTAGTTGGTTCTGGCAGGCTTTGTGCCAAGTTTCCAGCTAGAAGAGATAAGATCCCTTGGTAGAGTCCAACGGGCAAGGCTGAAAAGCCAACGCCGATTCCATAGGTGCTCGCAAATACAATTGAAATAAATCCATCTAGAGCCGATTTAAGTACTAAAAGATTGTCATCACCTCTTAGACCATTATTAAGGCTACCGATAATTGCCATTGGTCCAATACAAAACAATAAGCTTGACGCAACAAACCCCTCAGTAAACTTGCCTTTGCCTTTAAATTTGGCTTTTAGCCAATCCCCAACTAATTCCAAACGTTTCTCGATCTGTCCTAATTCGCCAACTATCCCGCCAATAATTAATGAAATCAGTGACAGGATCACACCATCAAGAACGCCCGCTTTGACTCTGAGTAGATTATTTGCCATGTTGATGCTGACAAATATGATAATTAGCCCGATCGCTTGCTTGAGAATTGGTAAAACTTGAGAAAGAAAACGCCCACGTAGGATTAGTCCAAGGAAAGTGCCAAAGGCGATCGCCAAAATATTAATCCAAGTCCCACTGGTTTTTGTCCAAAAATCTAGCATTTAGTTATCGTTATTTTGCACGGGTGATTAAGCCATAAGTAGCTTGGCATAATTAAAAACCAGAGTTAAAACTTGTGGCGCGCTTAGCGTGCGCCACAAGTTTTTGGGTTTTATATTTAATTGCGTCTGGCTGCTTAGAATTTCTGAGCAAGATTGCAGTAGGTATATGTACTTGTGATCTCTAATAAAAGGATTGCAGATCCTTATACTCCTGTAAACCTTTGCAACTTTTTGCCCAGTCTCTAGGTTTTACTAAATATAGTAAAGAGAATTAATTTATCGATCGCCTTGCGATCGCACACATCAGTCAGACATCTGATAAGGTATAGCCCTCTAAGAATAGGGGCATAGCATTAAAAAAATAGGGATTTAGCCCAATAGGAGATCAAAACATGGCTCTAGAGCCTTGCACAGAAGTTCCTGACCAAACAAGTAATTACAGGACTAGCAATGATATTCCCGTGCTTAAGGAACGGGGACAAAGAGAAGTATTTTGTGGCTTGACAGGGATCGTCTGGCTACATCGAAAAATGCAGGATGCTTTTTTTCTTGTGGTTGGTTCGCGTACCTGTGCCCATCTAATCCAGTCTGCTGCTGGAGTAATGATTTTCGCGGAGCCAAGGTTTGGCACAGCGATTCTTGGCGAAAGAGATCTGGCAGGTTTAGCAGACGCTAATGAAGAACTCGATCGCGTTGTCGATCAGTTATTAGAGCGTCGCCCTGATATTGGTACTCTCTTCTTAGTGGGATCGTGTCCCTCAGAGGTAATTAAACTCGATCTTGGAAAAGCTGCTGAACGTCTTAATCAGCGTTTTTTCCCTAAAGTTCGGATTCTCAACTATTCTGGCAGTGGTATTGAGACCACTTTTACTCAAGGCGAAGATGCTTGTCTGGGATCGATGGTTCCCATCCTGCCACATAGTCATGATGAACCTAGCCTGATGATAGTTGGTAGTCTTGCGGATGTCGTAGAAGACCAGTTTCAAAGACTATTTGACAAGTTAGGCCTTGGGCCAGTTTATTTCTTCCCTCCCCGCCGTGCTGCAAATTTACCTCCCGTAGGTAAGGGGACTAAGTTACTATTAGCCCAGCCATTTTTAGGAGAAACAGTACGATCGCTGATTTCTCGCGGTGCAACGTTATTACCATCGCCCTATCCTTTTGGTATTGAGGGGACAACAGCATGGCTCAAAACGGCAGCAGATGCATGGAATATTGATAGCGATCTATTTGAGCAGGCGATCGCTCCTCCTGTTAACCGTGCCAAAATTGCCTTGGAGCGATATCGTTTAGCCCTAACAGGTCGTAAAGCATTTTTATTCCCTGACTCACAATTAGAAATTCCCCTAGCTCGATTTCTTTCAAGAGAGTGTGGAATGGAGCTAGTTGAAGTGGGAACACACTATCTCGCTCGTCTGTTAATGAGTAGCGAAATTAGCTTATTACCTGAAGGGACTGCCTTATCTGAAGGACAGGATGTAGAAAAGCAGCGAGATCG
>CAIJEA010000653.1 GCA_903819605.1 uncultured cyanobacterium
CGCGCCACAAAAAATCTGGTTCTTTCTTAAATCGCAAAGCCCTAGGCTGAGTAATATAAAATTTATGCTAGTCATTTGGTGTAGACATTCAATAATCGCACCTTAAGCGATGAATGGCTTTTTTCTCTATTTTCTAAAACTGTCCGAAGTATTGATTTTTTTAAACCCAAATAAATAAATGCAGTACTTCGTGCCGCCTTTATTTATAGCAGTAGCTAAATATCCCAAAAGTGAGAGGTTTCGACTCTGCTCAGCCAACATGAAATTTTGGCTGAGCAGAGTTAAAGCTTGAACTATTCCCAAAAACATAGAAAACTACAAATGAGTTACAAGTTTTAAAAACCGTAAATACTATTTTGCGGTTATCCATACCAATGGCAGAATAGCAACATTAGATAAGAATGTTACGATCGCTACAAGCCAATCAAAATACAGGGACAAAGACTTATGAAATACTACACATTTGGCAGTAATCTGCCCAACGGTAATGGTGATAGAGATCGCTGGTCAGGTGTACGCTTTTGGCTCACGGCTTTACTTATTTTCTGGACATTTAGTGCGATCGGTTTAGGCTGGCTAGTTAACTCTTTCTTCATTTTGATTGGGCTAATTGCTTTTGTTCCTGTAATTGCATTTTTGGGTTTGCAATTTTGGGTGAAGCGTAACATTGTGACCTCAGATTGTCCTGTATGTGACGCAACTTTTAATGCATCGAGGTCAAGTCAATTTCAATGCCCTAGTTGCGGGGAACCTCTACAAGAGCAAAAAAATAAATTTGTGCGCTTGACTCCACCAGGCACAATCGATATTGATGTCCAAGTTATTGATTAGTAGAATGCTTTGCCCCACAACTCTCTTTTGATTCATCGTGACAGTTATCGCAATGAATAGCTAGATCTAATAAAGACGGCGCTTCGCGCCGTCTTTATTTTTTAATATCCTCAGCAAAACTTATTATTGCTATAGAAAAGCAAAAGGATACACTTTACGCATCCTTTTACTTTCTAGGTATAAAATACTGTTAGCTCTATATTTAGCGTTCAGTATAGGATGTCACTATGCCATTGATTGCAACCGATAAAATTGTCAAAGACCTTGAGAAGGCAGGTGCTCTAGCAATGCGAGTGCCACCTGAAGGTGGTTATGAAGGTCGTTACCAACTCCGTCTCAAAAATGCAGGATATGAAATTCTCTTTATTACTGCGCGTGGTCTAGGTGACGTGAATAGTTATCTCACTGATGTGCATGGTGTGCGCCCAGCTCACTTGGGTAAGACGGAAATTCGCACATACTTTATCCCCCCCGCAATCCAATTTCGACTCAATGCTTTACCTGCTAAGTCTAAGGGGCTGGTTGTCTGGCTAATTGAAGGTAAATATCTATCTAAGGAAGAGCTAGAGACTCTAAGCCAGATTCCCGATCGCGATCCTCGTATAAAAATCGTGATCGAAGTTGGCAGCGATCGCGATGTCAATTGGCAACCTCTCAAGCAAGCTGTTGCAGCTTAAAAAAAATCCCGCGCTTGGCGCGGGATTTTTTTTAAGGCTTCGGATAACGAATTCTTTTTTATGGTTTTGTTTTCGTATCGGGTAGTTTTACAAATACGCGATCTCCAACTTTTGCACCGCTTAAAATTTGGGTTTGGTTTTCGACGGTTGTGCCAATCGTTACTTCGCGAAACTGAGGCTTACCCTTTTCGTCAGCTACTAACAATCCAGTCTTACCTTCTTGGGTAACGATCGCCACCGTTGGCACGACCAGAGCATTATCAATCCTTTGACCGATAAACCGTAAATCAGTATTCATCCCTGACTGCAATTTATCTTTGCCAGTTTCTAAAGTTACCCGCACTTGAAACGACGTGACATTTTGCTCAATGATTGCTTCAGGAGCAATCAAACGAACTTTGCCCTTAAAAGCTTCAGAAGGGAAAGCATCAGCAACAATTTCTACTTCCTGACCAATTTTGATTTGGGCAATATCAACCTCAGGGACTTTGGCAATTATTTCCAAGCCATTGGCGATCGCCACAATTGAAGTAGAAGTTGATGAATTTGATGATGATGCGGTAGTTGTAGGAGTAACAAATGCTCCAGCATTGGCATATTTTTGGGTAATGATGCCAGTAAATGGAGCGCGAATAATCGTATCTTCGATTTGAACTTCGATCACTCTTACTCCTGCGATCGCCTGAGCAAGTTGCGCTTCCGCTTGGGCAATATCTTCAGGGCGACTACCATTACGGTACTGTTCAAACTGGCGAGTTGCCTCAGCTAAGTTAGCTTGAGCTGTCAGCAGATCTGCTTGAGTGCTGCGATCGTCAGTCAACACTTCATCAAGGCGATCGCGAGAAATAGCACCTTCTGTTTGTAAACCTCGATAGCGGGAAGTCCTCATACTGTTTAATGCTAATCGCGATCGAGCTGCTTCCAATCGCCCACGAGCTGATTCAACTCTTGCTTGAGCGGCGGCTATATCTTCAGGACGACTACCATTACGTAATCTCACTAAATTAGCTTCACTGGCGGCGGCATTAGCTTGAGCTTGATATAGCTGTGGTACAAGATTTGTATTATCCATTCGGGCAATAATCTGCCCCTTGGTAACTCGTGCCCCCTGTTCAACCAGTAGCTCAACTAGCTGTCCTGCTTGCTTTGGACTCAAGTTAACAGTTTCAATCGGCACAACTGAGCCGCTAGCTTTAATTTTGATCGGTAAAGATTTAGACTCAACTAATTCAGTTTTATCGCTGATAAGATTTGAGTTCTGGCTTGAACCAGTAAAAAATCGAAAAATAGTAAATCCACCGCCCAGTAAAACTATCAGTAAAACCACGATTATCCAAGGATTTTTCCAAGCATTTTTATGGTCGCGGATTTCTTTCTTTTCTTCTTTATCCGAAAGAGTAGTTTGCATCGAGATTAAGTCTTACTAAAACTGGCAGCATGGAAATTTGAACTTGATTAAATAATCTACTTTAATCGTGACTAATTTACATCATCCCGTAGGATCATTATGCTGTAACA
>CAIJEA010000654.1 GCA_903819605.1 uncultured cyanobacterium
TATTGACGAAAACCCTACAAAAAATGTTGCAAAAATTTGATCTCATTCATTTGGCGGATATATTTTTGGTAAGTTCTACTATAATTAAATATAGCGAATGAATACATTTCACTATAAATATAGTAATTTATAGAGATCCTAAAACATCCGTAAAATCCAATATAGACCTCAGCTAAGCTCAGAGGTTGCCTCTCACAAGAAATTCTTTAACCATTACTTTAAATACATTTAGTGAGGTAAATAATGTTTCTCACCGTTCCTAAACCCAATCAACTTAGCGATCGCCAAGTTACTAGCAACCCTATCCCCCAAGACTTATTTACAGCGATCGCTGATCTCAAAAAAGAGCTTAATGCGGTAATTTTGGCACATTATTACCAAGATCCTGACCTCCAAGATATTGCAGATTATATCGGTGATTCGCTAGGACTCTCTCAGGCGGCAGCTAATTGCCAAGCTGATACGATCGTCTTTCTAGGCGTACATTTTATGGCGGAGACAGCCAAAATTTTAAATCCTGACAAATTGGTTTTACTCCCAGATTTAGATGCAGGTTGCTCGCTTGCTGACAGTTGTCCTCCCGATCGATTTGCCAAATTTAAGGCAGAACATCCCGATTATTTGGTAATTTCCTACATAAATTGCTCGGCAGAAATAAAAGCTCTGAGCGACATTATTTGCACCAGCTCCAACGCAGTAGCGATTGTTAACCAAATACCCAAGGATCAGCCAATTATCTTCGCTCCCGATCGCAATCTTGGACGTTATGTGATGCAGCAAACTGGAAGAGAGCTATTACTATGGGATGGAGCTTGCATGGTTCATGAAATTTTTTCTGAACGCAAATTAGTCGATCTCAAGTTGAGTTATCCACAAGCAGACATCATTGCTCATCCAGAATGCGAACCTAATGTATTACGCCACGCTGACTATATTGGATCAACGACTGGCTTGCTGAAATATGTTCAAAAAAGCGATCGCCAAGAATTTATTGTGGTCACTGAGTCGGGTGTCATTCACCAAATGCAAAAATCAACTCCATTCAAGAAGTTTATACCTGCGCCGCCAACCAGTAATTGCGCCTGTAATGAGTGCCCATATATGCGTCTAAATACATTAGAGAAAGTATATCTCACAATGAAAAATCGATCTCCAGAAATTGTTCTCAACGAGAAAATCCGTCAAGCTGCACTCAAACCGATGCTAAGGATGTTGGAAATGTCTAAGTAAGTCTGGACAGCCCCCAAGCTCAAAACTAGCCATCTAATCACTCTCTAGCCTAGATGTTACGAGTAGAGCGTAACGTTTTCTTTGATTGCCGACTGCTTATATTGCTGATGATTTTCCATCAACTCATCCAGTAGCTTTTGCACTAAAGTCCAGTCAGCAAAGCCATGTTTAGTTTCAGCGATAATTTGTTGACGGAGATCTCTAACTTTCTGGAGATTAGCTTGCATAGTGTTTTCTTCTAATTAACCAAACTTCAATAAATCTAACGCTACTACTACCTAATATTTGGTATCGCAGAGATCAAAAGATGATAAAAACAATAATAAATCCTGAAATTATGACATTTATGATTTATGACTGCTGGCTGGTCGAAGCGATGCAATTAGCTTGTCAAACTGTAGCAGCCTCTCACATATAATTTAGGATTCTATACGGGATGCTCTACTTAACAAACCTCACCTCGATTGGTGATGCAATGGCATACTGGGAAGATACAAGCAACCATGCA
>CAIJEA010000655.1 GCA_903819605.1 uncultured cyanobacterium
ACTGAAAGCATGGTCTAACATGACACGATAGAAGTTGGCTTGTACAGCCAAGACTGTACCTGTTAAAGCCAACATAATGTTATTCGGATCATGCTTTTTGGACAGTCAATGCAAAATAGCGATCGCGTTCTTCGATACTTTTCACCTTATGCCCATCGGTCATAAGGCTATTAGGAACTTGCTCAATTGGTTCACCACCATCTAGCAAAACTTCTAGCAAATTTCCTGTCTCTAGCTTTTCTAGATGCAATTTTGCTCGAACAAAACTAAGCGGACAGGGAACACCGCGTAGATCGATGGAGGTAATTGTCTGAATGCACATGTACTGACTCCTAAAGCGATTCTTAATTATTTGGCTTTGAGCGTAGAGCTTTGCGATATAACTCTATTTCTGGTTACCAAATATACCGCCTAAAATATCACCGATACCGCCTTTAGAAGCGTTACCGATCAACTTTTCCTTGAGCTTTTCTAACACTTCGCGCTCTTCGTTACCGATTTTGGTAGGTATATCAATTTTAATCTTAATTAAATGATCGCCACGAGCAACAGGATTGCCAAGCTTTGGTACTCCCAACCCTTCTAGTGTTAGGACAGTATCAGGTTGAGTACCTGCGGGAATTGTAAGGGGCTTTTTGCCATCAACGGTATTAATTGCAATCTTATCACCCAGAATAGCTTGCAAATAGCTAATCTTGATTTCTGACAAAACATTAATGCCTTCTCGCTCAAATTCATTGTCAGCTTGGACAAATAAATAGACGTACAGATCGCCTGAGGGACCACCCCGCAAACCTGCATCACCCTCGTTAGATACCCGTAATCTCGTGCCGCTATCAACACCTGCGGGAATGGTGATTTTAAGTTTTTTAGTGACTTGATTTAGTCCCAAGCCATTGCAACTTTCGCATTTGTCCTCAATAGTTTGTCCTGTACCATTACAGGTAGGACAAGTAGAAACCTGCGTAAAACTGCCGAAGGGCGTGCGAGTTGCCCGACGAACTTGACCAGTGCCGCTACAGGTTCCACAGGTACGTGGTCTTGTTCCTGGTTTGGCTCCTGAACCACTACATACTCCGCAGGTTTCTAAATGGGAGATTTTGATTTGCTTCTCACCACCAAAAACTGCTTCGCGGAATTCTAGCTTTAAATCAAATCTAAGATCTTCACCTCGCGTAGGTCCGCTACGACGGCGTGTTTGCTGCTGCCCCGTGTTAGAAAAGCCACTAAAAAAGCTCTCAAAGATATCGGCAAATCCACCCATATCTCCCATGTCTGGGGAGCCGCCACCACCACTTGATACGCCTGCTTCACCAAAACGATCGTACCGCGCACGAGTCTCAGGCTCTGACAGAACTTCGTAAGCACGGTTAATTTCTTTAAATCGCTCATCTGCCCCCGCTTCTTTGTTGACATCGGGGTGATATTTTCGAGCTAAACGTCGATATGCTCGTTTGATTTCCTCTTTGTCAGTACTGCGCTCAACTCCAAGGATTTCGTAATAATCACGCGCCATAGGGGGTTTCTCTGTCGCCTAAAGGATTCATGGAAAATTATTCTAGTTTAACCTAGCACTTATCGTGTGTTTGTGGATATTCGTAAGGGGTACGTTTTACCGCACATATGTAATTTTTAGCTATTAGTCATTAGCTTGTAGCTAATCTATTTGCTTGACTTTAAATTCTTGCAGATCCTTTTGATACAAGATTTTGCAATCCAATTAGAAACTAAGTTCCAAGCAAATAATACTTTAAAGCTAACAGCTAATAGCTAACAGCCCTATGGCTTAGTCTTTACACTTACATTGCCTTGATTTACCAAGGTTTGACAAGCAAGGCGGTAATTATCAGGCTTGCTTTTAAGCTTTTTTTCTTCAAATTCGGTTTTTGGAGAGAGATTCTCAATACCTTCAACAATTTCCACAACACAGGTGGCACATTGTCCATAACCATTACAGTTAGTGAGCTTCGCAACAAACTTATAGATATCGATGTTGTTCTCGAGAGCCTTGATGCGTAGGTTAGCGCCATCCATGGCGATCGCTTCCTTACCTTCATTCACAAACGTAATGTTTGCCATATCTGATTAT
This sequence comes from uncultured cyanobacterium, assembly GCA_903819605.1. Classification (GTDB taxonomy): domain Bacteria; phylum Cyanobacteriota; class Cyanobacteriia; order Pseudanabaenales; family Pseudanabaenaceae; genus Pseudanabaena. Next base: position 2,090 of record CAIJEA010000655.1, read on the forward strand.
TAATTCTTTGTTAACTTTTATTACTTACTTAGTATCTTATCAGTAGAAGGCATGTAAGAGTTACCAGCTTTCAATCTCTTTCAATCTCTAGTCAAATTGCAGCGCTAGATAGGTTGCTACGGGTCTCCATCAACTAAAATTATCTTTATGGCAACATCCCCTTCATCTTCAGAAATTAAAGCTCTAGCTAACGATTTACATAAATTGGTCGATAATCTTGAATCGACCGAGCATGGAGCTTTAATCTATAGTGCTTTAAAGGCTATTTCCCAAATTAGCCAGACCGATGCTGAGCGTTTGGACTGGAAGATATTGGCTGGTTCATTGCAGGATATGCAAAAGGCGATCGCCATGTTTTATCCGCACCGTTTTAACCGCAAGGTGAGCATTTTTGGCTCAGCACGTACCAATGTGAATGCACCAGAATATCAACAGGCTTATGAATTCGCTGAAAAAATTACTAAGCAAGGATTTATGGTGATTACTGGTGCTGGGGGCGGCATCATGGCGGCGGGGAATGAGGGGGCAGGCAATAATTCTTTTGGTTTAAATATCCAGTTGCCTTTTGAGCAGTCAAGTAATGGATTTGTATCCGAGGCTTCGCGGTTAGTTAGATTTCGCTATTTTTTTACCCGCAAATTATATTTTGTGAAGGAAAGTGATGCGATCGCGCTTTTCCCAGGAGGATTTGGGACACAGGATGAGTTTTTTGAATGTCTGACACTTTGTCAAACTGGACGGACTACGCCGCGCCCGATAGTGCTAATGGATAAGCAGGGTGGTGATTACTGGAACAACTGGGATGTTTTTGTCCAAAACAATTTGCTTGAAAGAAACTTGATTACGAAAGAAGATTGCAGCCTCTATAAAATCACCGATGATATTGATGAAGCTTGTCAGTTTATTGCTTCTTTCTATAGTATTTATCATTCCTGTAGATGGGTTGGTAATTCATTGGTAATCCGTTTGCATACTGAAATTACTGATGAACATCTCGATCGCTTAAATGAGAATTTTAAAGATATTTCACTGTTGGGAAAAATTGAACGAAGTAAGGCTTTGCCAAGTGAGGCAAATGAGCCGCATGTCATTGATTTGCCCCGTTTAGTTATGCATTTTAATCAACATGATTTTGGACGATTGTATCAGTTGATTGCAGCGATTAACGATACTTGTGATAGTGGTAATTCTATGGTTTGTCATCCCGAACAACGTTAATTATTTGGATGTCACGATCGCCAGTAGTATTTGAGTTTTATGCCTTAACTAAAATGGCTGTAGCAATGCTATTACATTTCATCTAAGAAATATGTATTTAAGAAATTTTGATCGTTTTTTTAGTCCTTTACAATGGCAAATTATTTTAAAAACAGCCCAGATTGCTTCTGATTTAAATTTTCGAGCCTTTGCGGTGGGGGGAATTGTCCGTGATGCCATAGTTATAAAAAAAATGAGATCTAATTTCTTTTACAAAGATCTAGATTTGGTTTTTGATTGTGCAGAAAACGCAGGAATTAAAGTGGCGATCGCCTTGCACGATCTTTTCCCAGAATCAAAATTACAAATCCACGACAAGTTTCAAACTGCGGAATTGCTATGGCAAGATTTTGCAATGGATATGGCAACTGCCCGAAGTGAAACCTATGCCTTTGCAGGGGCTAATCCGCAAGTTATGGCTACCACCCTAGAAGATGATCTGTGGCGGCGAGATTTTACGGTGAATGCCTTGGCTGTGGAACTCGATCCGCAATTTGGAATTAGAGGAGAAGTAATCGATCGCTTCAATGGTCTAGAAGATTTAGCTAATAGGCAAGTTCGTGCCATTCGCGCTGGAAGCTTTGCCGAAGATCCACGCCGACTGTTTCGAGCAGCGAGGTTTGCCATACGATTGGATTTGTCAATTGCTCCTGAAACCTATGCAGAAATCACTGCCACAACATCAAGTGGACTGCATGATGCGATTGGTGGGGCTAGATTGCGATCAGAGTTAATTTATACTCTAGCCGAACCCAAAGCAGGAGCCATGTTTGATCTTCTCCAAGAATTTGGGGCGTTAAGATGTATTTATCCGAATTTAGGGTTGCCAGATGATTTGACTAACTCATTTAGTCGTCAGTATAGGCGATCGCAATTTTGGATGAAATTGCTAAGTCGATTAGAAAGCAAATCATATTCGACAACTCAACTGGGTTTGGAATTGTTGCTATCCTATCTACCCCATCAAATTTCTACAGCACTCGATCTAGGTCTAACTCCTGAGCAAAAAATTCGACAAGTGAAATTAGAAAATCTATTGGTAGAACTACCTAAACTAGCAACCTTATCCATAAAAGCTGCGGAAACCACCAAGAACCTCCAAAAATTTGATACTCAAACCTTAATTTTGGCGGGAGCGAAATGTGAAGCAACTCATCGACGTATCCTCTGGCTTTATTTGATGCAATGGCAATTTGTCAAGGCTCCTTTAACAGGTGAAGATCTTAAGCAGCTAGGATATAGCACTGGCAAGCAAATGGGAGAAATATTGCAACAATTACGATGGGCAGCGCTAGATGGTGAAATTAAAACCAAATATGAAGCGATCGCTTATCTTCAGATCCTTTGTGATGAGCGCAAAGCTGCCATCACTAGCAGTTAAAATGTGATTGATAGCTTTCAGCGCCAATCAGTAAATCCAATTATTAAGTAAATTTAGGACAGACATATCATGAGAGGCGGTATCCGCATCGGCAGCATTTTCGGCATCCCCCTATACATTGATTCATCATGGTTTCTGATAATCGGCTTTCTAGCCGTTTGGTTGAGTGCTGCCTATAACAAGTTATCACCATCTTTTTCTCTAGTCTATGGAGCGATCACAGCAATCTTATTCTTTTTGTCGATCGCCCTAAATAAGGTCGCTCATGCCCTGATGTCTAAAGCAAGAGGCGTAGACATCAACATGATTAATATTCAGTTCATGAGTGGGACAACCAATACTGAGAAGGAATCGCAAGATCCCTTCTCAGTATTTAGTATTGCGATCTCAGGTCCGATTATGAGCTTAGTCTTAAGTGCGATTGGATTTACTGCCGCTTGGCTCATTGCTGGGGATGTGATTTTTTCTAGCAATCCCAAAACCATAGAAACTTTGCCCGATAGTATCGGTAGTATGCGTACTATTTGGACAATGATTGCCCTTAACTTTGCACGGATTAATCTTATCTTTGGGATGTTTAGCCTCATTCCAGCGCTACCTTTTGAAGGTGGTCACATACTCAAAGCAGTTGTTTGGAAAATAACAGGCGATCGATTTGTTGCTATTCGTTGGGCAGCGCGATCTGGTCAGTTTTTTGGAGTTTTGACCATGATTTTGGGGGGCTTAATATTGCTCAGCAGTTTTGGTGGTATCTTTTTGGTGTTTATGGGATGGTTTTTGTTTGGCAGTGCAGGTGGATATTTATATATCAATAATTTGCAACAGGCTCTCATTAACATTAATGCTGAAACTGCGATGACAAGAGATTTTCGCCTCGTGGATACGGACATGTCATTACGCGAATTTGCAGATAAGTTTTTACTAATGGAAGCTAAAGATGCAAATCCAATTTATATTGCTTCATCTAATGGGCGCGATCGCGGTGTTGTTTCTGCTGAAGCGATTCGGCAAATAGATAGCAATGAATGGCAATCAAAGTCTCTACAATCTCTAGTCAAGCCCCTTGATGAGATTGATACGGTTGAGCTTAAAGATAAAATATCCACGATAGTCAATCTACTAGAACAGAAGCAATTACGTTATGTAATTGTGCGATCGCCAGTAGGATCGGTTGCAGGTGTTATCGATCGTGGTGATGTAATTAAAGCTTTAGACATCAAGTTACTTTGGCGAATTCCCACGGAATATATTAAGCAAATTAAAATTGATGGAAAATTCCCCTCTAATTTTCGTCTTGTCGAAATTTGCGAACAGCTAACTGAACAAAAGTAAAAAGCGAACTTATTTTTATTTTGTTCAGTACGGATTCTTCCAGCAGTTTGTACTCAAGTCAACAATGGTTTGTGAAAGAGCGCACCCTTCGGTACGCTCTTTCACAAACTTAGAAGACTACAAATTATTAACAGCTATTTTCGATCAAAAGAACCACAAAAAAATTTGAGGAAGCGTCGCTATGCTTCCTCAAATTTTTTTGCTTCGGGTTTGACTGCAACCCGCTGTAGGATTACTATAAGTGGGTTAAATCATAAAACCCAGAAGACAGTTGCACCGCAACTTAGAATCCTGAAGAATCCATATCTTCAGAAAATTTTTCTAAAGTAACAAAATCTGGCATGGAAGTTTCGCCTGTGCCATTTAGGTTAATTGTTTGCATATTGCCCAATATGCTCTCTATAGTTGTCGCTCCAAAATCAGAATCTAAATTATTTTCTTTTTTACTTTTATCAATAACTTTATCTTTGCTAGTTTGCGATTCAATTTTAGTATTCTCTTCTTCTTCCATTAACATTAATAGTTGATCTAAATTTTGTTTTGAGATCCTTGACTTAATTAAATCAATATTGCCTTCTAAACTAGTCTCTTCTGATTTTAAGGAGTTTATGTCAGGAGATTGACTGCTAAATGCGAAATTATCAAATAAATCCTCCGCGATATCTGTGGGGCTTATTTCATCTAATAGATTGCTGGATAAACCTCTATCACCAACATCGATAAAGTCATCAAATAATGAATCGGATAAATTAGGGATTTCGGTTACATCATCAATTACTCGCGCAACGGGCGCAGAAGTATCGGGAAAATCATCAAATAAAGAGTTAGCAGTAACTGATTCTGAACTAAATTCGGATTCTAAATTATCAAATGAATCGGATAAATTAGGGATTTCGGTTACATCATCAATTACTCGCGCAATTGGCACAGAAGTATCGGGAAAATCATCAAACAAAGAGTTAGTAGTAACTGATTCCGAACTAAATTCGGATTCTAAATTATCGTCCGAGTATTCAGAAATTGATTGAGGAATCTCTGGTTTAGGAATCTCTGTATCAGGAATATCTACCTTAGGTACACTTAACTCTGGATAAGCAATAGACTGCGGTACGGTTTCTGGTAAATCTACCGTAATACCTTGATGTTTATCCTGTGCATTATCCTGATCTTGGGCAGGCTCTAAAAATATTTTAGTAACAAGGCGAATCTTGGCTTTCTGCCATTGCTGACCTGGTTGCAAGATCGATAAATTTGTAATTATTTGATCCCCATGTTCATCGGTTTTGCTAGATTCCGCGATCGTATCCAGCAAACTACGCAAGTTAGGGTTAGAAGCAACTGCTGCAAACAAAAAACTTGGCTTACTAATTACCTGAATTAACTCCGTGAGGGTAGTCAAGCATCGGACAGTACCAACATGCTCGTCAGTGAAGCGGACAATTATGTCTTGATACTCTTGCAAGTTTTGCTGAATCTGAGACAACTTTTCTACTAGAATAACCCCTTTTTGATTGCTGATAAGATTCTTATTTTGATCTTGAACTAAGTCAGAATTCTTAACCATTTGTGGATTTGACAAAGCCTCTTGAGGACTGTTGCCAAGAGAAATTTCATGTTGCCAAGCCAAATAATTATTGTCAGATCGATACGTCAAAATTTTGACATGCTTAATTTGCTCTACCTGCAAAATCATCATGCCGCGATGAATAATCGTAACAACCGCTTTTTGGTTCGGGATCTGTGACGCTTTTAATGAGATCTTGAGACAGTCTGTTTCAAGTTGAGCCTCTGCATGGATGCCTTTAGATGCAAGCGATCGGTTGATCAAAGTTGCGATCGCTTGGGGATCGCCTTTTTTTGCCAGTTCCATAACGCTCAGTTGTGTCATACCTATCCCCAAAATTAGCTGCAAATTTCTCTAGCGGTTGTAGATGTCTCGCATTTTTTATAGAAATCACTAATCCTAAACATCACGACGATCTATACAGTCAAGATAATTAATTTAAATGTAACTGACAAAATTACAAATTTACGAATTTAGAGACAAATTTTTATAGCAATCACTATAAAAACAGAAAGGCGATGAGGCACTAAGCGCACCATCGCCTTTCTAGGTAAGAAATATACAGATATTGTCTTGGAAGAGAAATTAGTCTTCGTAAAGACGGCATTCAGCAGCATCAGGATTGTCGTCACAATAGATTTCAAGGGAGTTTTTCGCCTTTTCTTGCTTTTGGTGTGATGCCTCAGCTTGCAACTCTTCAACTACATCCCATGCTACAGCACATTCTTGAGAGCTATCACCGCTGACTTCGCAGGTTTCTCTAGCGTGTTTTACTTCTTCTAGGATTTTTTCTTTAATGTTGCTCATGTATTTTTGTCTACTATCAATGGTTTAGATACTAACAGACTGACTCTAAATAGCCATCATACATCAGGAGTAGGAAACTGAATGTAATGTTAACCAATGCCTAAAGTGGATGGTAACATTCCCGCCAGTATGATAAAGCCTATCCATACATTTTGACCAAATACTGTTTGGTATAACGCGCTTGGAATTTCAGCCTGTGTCAGCCTGTTACATTGCCATATCCATACTACTCCTGCTGTCAAGCACGCTAGGTAGTGTGCGTAACCGAGTTGCAGATGCCATCCAAGCCAAATCAAACAACCAAAGGCGATCGCCAAAAATATACCGATCGCTAATGTTACATATCTTCCAAAAAATAGAGCGCTGGAATTAACTCCAACTTTAAGATCGTCTTCGCGATCGCTCATTGCATAGATCGTATCAAAGCCCATTGTCCAAGCAATCACGGCTACCCATAATACCCAAGCATCAGTATTTAAACCGCCTGTTACGGCACTCCAAGGAATTAACACTGTAAATCCCCAAGCAATCGATAGTACCAGTTGTGGCACAGGAAAAAATCGCTTACAAGCAGGATAAAAAGCTATAACTGGCACTGCCATAAAACAAAGCCCAAAGCTAAGGGGAGTCAAATAAGTCGATAGTAAAAATGCACATAGACTTGAGACGCATAAAACTCCTATGCCTACTTGGATTGATAAAGAGCGATCGGCTAGAGGACGAGTTTTAGTACGCTCTACCTTAGGATCAATGTCGCGATCCCAAAGATCATTAATTACGCAGCCAGCGGCACTGGTTGCTAAGCTGCCAAGGATCATGACGACAACTAAGTCAATTGCTGGCATCTGATGCTGTGATTTTGCGGCGGCTACAGTTGCCCAAAGTGCAGGCAACATCAAAATCAATCTTCCAGCAGGTTTATGCCAACGCAGGAGGCGGATGATTTTTGAAAATGTCGATTCGTTTTCATTGATGCCTGTGGTCATAGATGTGTTTGCAAAAAAACTTTATTTGCTGAATTAGCGATCGCGCTTAACTTTGATCATACTCAGTAAAGTATTGATATAGCGATCGCAACTCTAGGTAATCTGTAGTTATAGCCATAGCCACTTGTATCAGGACAAATCAAAAAACCAATAGTGTGAGGCGGCGCGAAGCGCCACCTCACACTATTTGGTTTTTATGTCCTAACAAGAATGGCGACAGCTATAAGAAGAAGATATGACGCGAAGTAAATCATCTTTTCTAGATTTGTGGTTCATCATTTCTGGCAACAGGTATTAAAGCTTTACCTTTGCTAAGTACATTAGCAAACTAAAAAAACAGATCAAAGCCTGTGTCGCCTGCATAGCAAGCTACATAGGCTTTTGGACTTTATATTTAGTTGCGCCTTGCAACTTATACTTTTAGCTTTTTCACAAAAAAATTCAGCTACTTTGCGGGTTACAAGCATCTATCGACATTGCTAATTTATAAAAGATTGCTCGCAGTTAGAGCAATTACCCTATGAAGCTGGTGTTGTAAATTCTAGGCATCAAGCATCTTTGTCCTACCTATAGCAAAACTTGAGGTTTGAGATGCAACTTAATAATTTCACTTTAGAAAATATAACTGTAAAGAAAATTCTCAAAAATTTCTCTTGTTCAATTATTTTGGGGGCTTTTTTATCAACCACAACTACTGCATTTACGTATTGCTGTTTGGCTGCTTCGGCTGAATTAGTTTCTGGTTCAACTAGCGAACTAGAAAATGATAAAACTTGTGATGGTACTGGTGGAATTCTGGCATATGCAGAGACCAAAGACTACTCCCTGTATATCTGTCCTGATGTCAAAGATATTTATCAACCCCGTTACTACCGTAGCGTAAATAAAAACGGTACTCCCGGAGTAAA
>CAIJEA010000656.1 GCA_903819605.1 uncultured cyanobacterium
ATGAAAACCACCATAGGTCAACCCAAAACTCAATCTTCGGTAAATCTTAGACATTCTTCTTCTCCTCAATGCCTAGTTCCAATTCCATCTTCTTGGGTAAATCTGCTCGAACCTCCTGCATCTAGTTGCTACGATGAAGCGTTGTTAATGTGTCAATATCCTGATGGACATTGGGCTGCATGGATACCTGACTTTGGTGAAATAAAATTACATTCAGGTCAATTTTGCCGATTGTCATAGTTAAGCATGCAAAACCTAGACGGGTAATGTAGTTTTTCGTGCAGTATTAGGTCTTATATGATAATCCGAAATATTTGGTATACTTGGTAAGGGTTACGACTCAGTTTAGCCAACTGCTTTCGATGACGCAGAGTCGAAGTCCTGCTCAACTCATCTAGGATTGTTATAGTCTGGGGAAAGATTATTCTAGGGAGCATATGTATTTGTAGGACTCTCTAGGATATTGGGCAAAATCGAGACAATGACCAAACCTACTAATATCCACCTATGGATTCCCGAACTTTTCTGCTCCAAAGGTGGGATTCAAGTATTTTCTGGTTTTTTATTGCAGGCAGTACGGACACTATATCCTCATGCAAATTTGAGTGTTGTACTAAAAAATGATTCAGCCAATATAGTCAATCAAAATAGCGATTATCTTGCTGATATCCGCACCTATTGCTCAGGCTCAATCAAATCGCCCTTTAGAACTATATTCTTTGCGATGCAGCTAATTGGTTTGGCGATCGCTCAAAAGCCAAACATCATCATCACTACTCACATAAATTTTGCGCCGATCGCCTTAATCCTCAAAAAACTCATTGGTACAAAATATATTGCGATCGCCCATGGAGTTGAATCATGGAATATTCAAAATTTACTTCTAAAAAAATCTTTACAAAACGCTGATCTGATTTTGGCAGTGAGTAACTTTACCCGCGATCGCCTATGCCTAGAGCAAAACATATCACCCGATAAAGTTAGGGTTTTACATAATACTTTTAATGAAAAAAATTGGAAGATTGATCCAAAGCCCGAATACTTGCTGAGAAAATATGGGTTAAGAACTGACAATAAGATTATACTCACTGTTTCTCGACTGGTTGCATCGGAGCAGTACAAAGGTTACGATCGTCTATTAGAAGCAATGCCAGTTATTCGTCAAACTATCCCCGAAGCTCATTACATCATCGTCGGGCAAGGGAGCGATCGCGATCGGATAGAGCAAATTATCGAACAAAATAATTTAAATGATTGCGTTACATTAGCAGGATTTATCTCAGATCGGGATTTATGTGATTTTTATAACCTCTGCGATCTATTTGCGATGCCCAGTAAGAGAGAAGGATTTGGAATCGTCTACTTAGAAGCTCTTGCTTGCGGAAAACCAGTATTAGGGGGAAATATGGATGGTGCAGTTGATGCTTTGTGTCACGGCAAATTTGGAGTCCTTACTAATCCTGATGATTCTAACGAAATTGCCGAAACAATCATCCAAATTTTGTTAGGTAACCATAAAAATGAATTAATTTATCAACCTGATATGTTAAGACAAAAAGCAGTTATTACGTTTGGACTTGCAAACTTCCAACAGATAGTATCTGATTATTTATCGATTTTTTTATATTGAAATTTCAATTAAAGTTGGACAACTTTTTTTATAGTATATAAGTAAATACTATGCATACAAACTGAATCTGTAAAGTCTATAAAAACTAGAAATACTTTTGACTTTATAAGTAAAAATACTTACTTATAAAGTCAACAAAAGATATCTCAATATTTGTTTAACAATTGAAAACAACAATTCCAATCGGTAAAAAATCCTAAAGTGATTGTTATGAAAGCATTACAGAGGTCAGTTAAGATATTGTTAAGTTAATATTTTGTTTGGGATCGCTGTAATGCTTGTTAAATATGAGAGTTAAGGTAATTTGCCTCAAAAAGTTATCGTACATAATTAAATTATTAATAAATTTATTTTAATAATTTTGGCAAAGCCAGAATCATATTTATGGACTCTTCGGACAACTCAGTTACGACCTGCCGATTGTGCCATCACTACAGTCCTGAAGGTAGAAGAGGTGGGTTTTGTAAAAAATTAGACGTTCCTGTTCTTTCGCAGTGGGATGCATGTAGCTTAGCCGCTCATCCTTTTGATTCGGCTTGTCAATCTATCAATATGCTGAATACGCTTCTCCATGAATCTTTGCTCGAATCAACTTCTATTGGGCATAATGCAGAAACTGCAATGTTGCAAAATTCCATGTCGCGATCGCTTAGCTTTTCAGAAAATTAATTTATATGATCGTTAACGATCATCTTTACACATGAATAATAGTTATGTAATAAATAAATTTATTCCAAACTATTTTTGCTTGTAATTTTGAGTTTCAAAAATATCTTAAAAATATTTTACTAAGTTTTTTACTTGGATTTTAAAACATTTCAATTATAGATAAGAAATAACAGTCAGTACTTAGAATGTATAGCTAAAGCCACTATTTAGTTTAAATATAGAAATAGGGCATTACTAAATCTTAGTTTTGTTAAACCCTTAATACCATTACAGCTACAACTACAGCAACATCTATAACTAAAAAACAAAAAACAAAGTCAGTGCTATGCACTGACTTTGTTTTTTGCGTATGATATTCTTAATTGATAATATTCGTAAACCTTATTTTTACAGGTAAAAGTGCTAGCAAGGGTTTGGAGCGCAGCAATTTTAGGTATCGATGCTATCCAAGTTGGGGTAGAGGTAGATGTATCGGGAGGCTTGCCGGGAATTACGTTAGTAGGATTGCCTGACACCGCAGTCCAAGAAAGTCGAGAGCGAGTCAAAGCCGCTATCAAGAATGCTGGATTTGCTTTCCCAATGCGAAAGATTGTAATTAATTTAACCCCTGCCGATCTGCGTAAAGAAGGGCCTATATTTGATTTACCAATTAGCATTGGAATTTTGGCAGCTTCTGAACAAGTTGATCCGCAGTTATTAGGCGATCATCTGTTTTTGGGTGAAGTTTCCCTTGATGGCTCCCTTCGCCCTGTCTCGGGAGTATTACCGATCGCTGCTGCCGCTCAACGTCTAGGCATTGTAGGCATCATTGTCCCGAAAGAAAATGCTCAAGAAGCGGCTCTAGTTAAGGGACTGTCAGTTTATGGTTTGCAAAGCATTACTGAGGTTGGCGAATTTTTGGCTAATCCCGAAAAATATCAGCCTGTAATTGCTAATTCTGAACTTAAATGGAATGAAAGTGATTTTAAGCTAGATCTCAAAGATGTTAAGGGGCAGCAACATGCTCGCCGCGCCCTCGAAATTGCTGCGGCTGGAGGACATAACCTCATTTTCGTCGGTCCCCCTGGCTCTGGTAAAACTCTACTAGCGAGAAGATTACCTAGCATTTTACCCAACATGAACTTTGATGAAGCACTGGAAGTGACAAGAATTCACTCGGTGGCGGGTTTATTAAAAGGTAAAGGGCTTGTCAGCGATCGCCCATTTCGCAGTCCCCACCACTCTGCGTCTGGCCCCTCACTTGTTGGTGGCGGGAGTTTTCCAAGACCTGGAGAAATTACCCTTGCCACAAATGGGGTACTTTTCCTTGACGAACTCACCGAATTTAAGCGGGATGTATTGGAATTCTTGCGCCAACCCTTGGAAGATGGATTTGTGAGTATTTCGCGTACACGTCAATCTGTAACTTTCCCAGCTCAATTTACGTTGATCGCCAGTACCAATCCTTGTCAATGTGGCTATTATGGTGATTCAGTACAGCCCTGTACTTGTACGCCTCGCCAGCGCGAACAATATTGGGCAAAACTCTCAGGACCATTAATGGATCGAATTGATCTACAGGTGACCGTTGCGCGACTAAAGCCTGATGAAATGACGCGATCGTCAGAAGGCGAAAACTCTAGTGCAGTTAAAGAACGAGTCCAAGCATCACGCAAAATTCAACAAACCCGTTTTCAGAGGGAAGCGAAAGTAAATTGTAATGCACAAATGCAATCAAGGCATTTGCGCCAATGGTGCAGGCTAGACGATCCATCTCGTGACCTATTGGAAGCAGCAATTAAACGTCTAGGTTTATCAGCCCGAGCCACCGATCGAATTCTCAAAGTGTCCCGCACGATCGCCGATCTTGGCAGTAGCGAAAACATTCAAGTAGTTCATGTAGCTGAGGCAGTACAATACCGCACATTAGATCGCGTAACTTAAGGGCTAGAGAAGAAATGCAACACTAAATAAGATTTTATAAGACTTAAATTTACAAGAATTGCAAAAAATTATTTGTTTTTAATCACAGTGCAAAGCCCTATACATGCTATTTTTTGTCTTGACTTTTGCCACTACTCTTATTTTCTATAATCAGAGAAGACTAAAATATGAACAGTTTAATTAATAATTAAGCGCTAAGTTATAACTTATGTGTTGTTTCTATGTTGTTTCGTGAGTTGCTAGTGGAAGAATCCTATCGGGGCATTCGTGTATGAGTACAGTTCTGGTGGTTGAAGATAGTGTCACACAGAGAGAAATGATTGAAGACTTACTTAAAGGAAGTGGTTTGACCGTCAAAACAGCAGGAGATGGTGTAGAAGCACTAGAGCAAATGCAAGGTAGTTGCCCAGATATTGTAGTCATGGACATTGTCATGCCCCGCATGAATGGCTATGAACTATGCCGGCGCATTAAAACCGATCCCAAAACTGAGCGCGTTCCTGTTGTAATGTGTTCATCTAAAGGTGAGGAATTTGATCGCTATTGGGGAATGAAACAAGGTGCTGATGCTTATATAGCCAAGCCCTTTCAGCCACAAGAGCTAGTTGGCACTGTCAAACAGTTACTTAGAAATGCTTAAGAATCTCAGTAAGAATATTAAAAGTACGAACAATTCTTGATTATTTAAGGTCTGTTCGTTAACATCAATACTTTAAGATTTTCTAGAGATCAAAACCTAAAGATTCAAAACAACCAAAAGTTGCAATTTTGCAAGGTAGAGCTTTCCAAATTATGGTAGGAAATCAGGACTTCTTCCCCGGCATTGGACAAGATCAGGCGACTGATTTTGATCAAGGTATCGAAGCACCAGAAGGTGAGCTTCACCTAAGGTTTTTTGTAGCCTCTGGGATTGAATTTGCCTTGCCTGCGATTGGAGTCAGCCAAGTTTTAGAATATGCTCCAGATCGGATTAATCCAATGCCCAATGTCTCCCCTCTATTGCTAGGTACAGTTAATATTCGGGGTAGAGTAATCTGGGTAGGTGATCTCGGACAATTTTTAGGAGAGGCTCCCCCTGTTAATACAGATCGGGCAGAAATTTCGATCATTGCGATTGAGGATCAGGGCATGATGTTAGGGTTGGCAGTAGAACAAATTGGCGTAATGGCTTGGCTTGATTCTTCGCGGTTGAATGTCTCTAGAAATAGCTCTGACAGTATGGCTCCGTTTATCAAAGGTGAGTGGATAATGGAAGATAGCGAGCCATTGAAGTTGTTAGATCAGGTTAATATCTTGCGTTCAGCGCGGTGGGCATCCTAATAAAAGCCTATGGAATTATGTGTAATGTAAATGATATTAAGCGTATGGCTTTAGAAAAAAGATACTGAAAAATGGTTTCAAGATGATTTCGAGCAGATGGCAAAGATTTTAGGGATTTTAGGAGAAAGAACATGGCATCAAGTACACAATACCAAAAAGAATACGAAAAAGCTTCATTAGCTTATATGCAAGGAGACTACAATCAAGCTGCTAAGTTGACAAAAGAGCTTGTCCAAGTATGTCCTAGCGATCCAATGTATCGTTTACTTCATGCTCACATTAACCTAGCCCTAGAACGCTATCAAGATTCAATCGGTGAATATGAAACTGTCTTACAATTGACTGACGACAACTCAATCCTTGAATATGCTCATAGCGGTATTGCTGCGGCAAAAGAACGACTTGACTTTAGTGATGATAGCTACCATGACAGTAACTTAGGAGACTTGGGCAACGGATCAGACGATGATTTTAGAAATAAGCAATATGCCTATGACGATAGCTATAATGTCCAATCGACTTATATGCAGGGATCTTGGTCGTCAGATGATAGTCATGGCAAAGGGCAACCCACAAACAAAGAATTTGATTTTGAAGATTTCAATTCTGAAATTTCGATGAATGGCTCTAGTCAGTACAACTATAATTCTGAGGCGCAACTAACTGGGGCATCTAAGTTTAATTCTAGTTACCAACCTAGCAGCTCTGGCAATTTAAAATCTGATAATGATGTCGTCTTTATGGATGAATTTGATGATTTTGACGACATTAGCGAATCTTCTTTTTCTAGCTCTTTTGCTGATTCAGAAGCAACACAGATGGCTTCCGATCGCTCATTATCAGATTTTGGTAGTCAAGACTTTGTAACTTCGGTACGTTCGAGTAATACTACAGCAGTAGCCAGCTCAGACAGCCCAGCAGGACGATTTAACCAATCAGATAATGAGGCAGAGTTATTTGGACTAGGGGCTATTAATTCGTCAGTAGGTTCAAAGCGTGGAGGCGTAGAGGTAGTTGCTGAAGCTTCTGAGCAAGGTGGTTTATTCTCGCCGTTTGACAACATGCCTCTCAAAACCAAAAATCTGATTACTGCGATCGCGGCGGGAGTCATGGCAATGGTAGCGGCTGGTTTAGTGACTAACTTTGCCACAGGCTCAATTATAGATAAAGGACAACGGGAGCAGGTTCGGAATACTGGGTGGATGATGGCTGGTGCTGCTGCTCTTGCTAGTGGGACAATGGCTTGGGGGTTAGGCAAACGTTCTTCTAAACTCATAGATCAATCTACCGAAAACTTACAAGCTCAGTTTGAAGCGGTAATTCGTGGTGATATGACTCCACGTGCTTCGGTATACAGTGAAGATGAGTTTGGCAGACTAGCTGCAAGCTTTAACCAAATGATTCAGTCGATTGTCGCAAATACTACTGAGGCCCAGCGTAAAGCTGCTGAACAGGAACAAGCCAAAGAAGATTTACAACGTCAAGTAATTCGCTTACTCGACGACGTAGAAGGTGCGGCGCGTGGTGACTTGACTGTACAAGCTGAGGTAACCGCCGATGTACTCGGCGCGGTTGCTGACTCCTTTAACCTCACAATTCAAAACCTGCGCGAGATTGTTAACCAAGTAAAAATCGCAGCACGTCAGGTAAACGAAAGTTCGCGCGAAAATGAAGCATTCGCACGAAGCTTATCATCGGACGCATTACGCCAAGCCGAAGAGTTAAGCGTTACCTTAAACTCAGTGCAAATGATGACTGAATCGATTCAGCGTGTAGCTGAAAGTGCCCGTGAAGCCGATCAGGTGGCAAAACTCGCTTCTGAAACTGCGATCAAGGGCGGTGATGCGGTAGAACGTACCGTAGCAGGTATTTTAGACATTCGCGAAACGGTTGCTGAAACTACCCGTAAGGTTAAACGCCTTGGTGAGTCTTCGCAAGAAATTTCTAAGATCGTTGGTTTGATTTCGCAGATTGCTTCGCGTACTAACTTACTTGCGCTCAACGCCAGTATTGAAGCAGCGAGGGCGGGTGATGCAGGTCGTGGTTTTGCGATCGTTGCTGATGAAGTTCGCCAGCTAGCCGATCGTGCCGCCAAAGCGTCGAAGGAAATTGAACAGATCGTGTTGCAAATTCAGAGTGAAACGAGTAACGTGCAACAAGCGATGGAAGTGGGTACACAACAGGTTATTGATGGCACAAAACGTGCTGAACAAGCACGTCAATCTCTCACCGATATTATCCAAGTTTCCCATCGTATTGAAACTTTGGTACTATCCATTACAGAAGATACCGTCAAGCAAACCGAGACTTCAAGGACAGTATCACAAGTTATGCAATCAGTTGAGTTGACAGCTCAAGAAACTTCGCAAGAGTCTCAAAGAGTGTCAGCTTCACTACAAAATCTCGTGGGTGTTGCCCGTAGCCTACAGGATTCTGTAGAACGATTCCGCGTTGATGCGGGTGATAAAACAACGGGAGGTCGTTAGTATTATTACCTCTGGCTAACTACTTACACCCTAATCTTTAAGAGGATTCTGTCATGAACTCGGAACAACAACAGCAGCGAATCATGGGTTACTTTATTGAAGAAGCCCGCGAACATCTTCAGACTATTGAGCAAGGCGTATTGAACCTGCAAGATGTCCTAGGTGATCCTGAATCAGTTAATGAGCTTTTTCGTGCAGCACATTCGATTAAAGGTGGTGCAGCGATGTTAGGAGTAGGCAGTATTCAGCATGTTGCTCATAGATTAGAAGACTTTTTTAAAATCCTCAAAGAAAATCCTAAGATAACTGTTGATGAACGCCTAAAAAGTTTATTGCTAGCTGGATTTGATCCACTAGCTGAGTTGCTTGATGAATTGCAAGCTGGTTTTAGAATATCCGATGAACTAACAACTGAAACTAATAATCGTGTAAAGCCTGTTTTTACAGAATTAGAATCGTATCTAAATCAATTAGTTTCTGATGCTGATGGAGAGGGGGCGACCGATACAGTTAATCTAGAAAAAGAAAATATTATCAATG
The DNA here is from genome assembly GCA_903819605.1 of uncultured cyanobacterium. GTDB lineage: Bacteria > Cyanobacteriota > Cyanobacteriia > Pseudanabaenales > Pseudanabaenaceae > Pseudanabaena. The sequence continues at coordinate 8,569 of CAIJEA010000656.1, forward strand.
AGCCGCAGAAAGAAATTACTGTGTCCATACAGGCAGTATTTCATCAAGAAGTCACGACTAAAATGCGGGATATGCTGCAATTGTTTCGTGGTAGTGATTCAGCAGAAAGTCGCTCTCAACTACAAGCAATTTGTAATTACTTTCAAGAGATTGGGAACAGCTTTAATTTAAGAAATTGGACTAATTTAGCCACTCAGATCAAAAATGCGATCGCGCAGCCAAGTAACTCATATCGGACTCTTGCGCCCATTTTAATCAGGGAACTTAAAGAAGCACAGGATCTGGTGCTATCAAATCGAGAGGCAGAGATCGTAGTTTCCTCTCCACTTCAAAACCTTTTGCCCTATTGGTTGTCTGAGTCAGAAGATGACGAGATTAGTACACTTTTTATAACCGAATCTGAAGAGAAGATAGAAGATGAGTTGCAAATTGCAGATTCAGAAGTAAATGAAGACAAAGATATAGCTATCACAGATCGGATAGACCCAGATCTGGATATCGATCTATTTGCCGATCAAGTCAACGAAGAAGTATTTGACTTGTCAGAAGCCCGTGAGGATAGAATCGATCAAATGGATTGGATGGATGGTGAATACGAAATTAACGAGGTTCAACATATCGATGGACCAAAAGTGGGCGCTTCTGAACTAAAATCTTTGGCGATTCTGTTTGAAAACGATGATATTGATTTTGATTCTGCATGGGAAGATATTGAATCCAACGAAACAAATATATCAAATCAGGGATCTGATATAGCTATAGATAGTCATGATGAGTTTGCGGATCTTCTCAATCATGATTCTGACGATGCAAAAAGTATTGCTCCTAACGATCTAGGTATAGAAGAATCCAACATCGATCAACTGTTTGGTAATTCATCTTTTGATGATTTATCTAGTGATGAATCTGTAATTGAAACTAATTTAAACTCTCAAGATTCACTATTCCCAGAAGATCTGGATACGGATTTAAATTCTCAAGATTCACTATTCCCAGAAGATCTTGATATGGAATGGAATCAAGATTCTGAGATTGACAATCTGGAACTGCAATCAAGTTCAGAAGACCTGTTGGCAAGTGATTTGGAGATAGATGAATCTCTAGATAGCAACTTCAATGAATTTGATGAACTTAATTTAGGTATTGATATCATCGATCAGATAACTGACAGTAGTGATACTAAAAATGTTGATGACTATGATTTTTCTGAAATAGCTAGCAGTGATATTGAATCGTTTGATCGATTGTTAGAAGATGCATTTATTGATTCTCAAGATAGTCTTGATTCTCTTTCTAGTGAAGAATATTTTGCTGAGATTGAAAGACAGGAAAAGGCGATCGCCTTTTCTCTGCCTAGTGACTTAGGTGAAGAGCCACAGGAGCCATTTGCTTTAACTTTTTCAGAAGAGGGCATGACATTACTAGAAGATCCATTTGCCATCAACGAAAATCTTGAAGGAGATTTATTAGAGCCATCTCTGATCAGTATCAATGGAGATACGATTAGTTCTGAAAAGGTTGATACTCATAAAGCATCAGAAATTATTGAGCCTGACAACTTAGTATCTTTATCAAGAGATGATGAAGATACTAATAGCGTTGACACATCTAGTTTAAATATATTTGATGAACTAGGCTTTGATAGTGACGAACCTTCTAAAACTCAAGAGATTTCGGATTATTTTGAGCAGCCTTCAACTAATGCTTTGGATATTGAAGACAGTGGTGATATTCTAACTTTCTCTGATGAACCCAATGAAAATGATACGTCTATCAGTGATTCAATTGCAATCAGCAATATTGAACTAGATAATGACTTTGATTCTTCTGAAGAAAATATATTTGATGTAGGGTTTGATACTCCTGATGATATTAATGCACTAGATTTAAGCTCCCAAGAAGAAGCCTCATTTGGAGTGGACTCTGACAGTTCAAATGAGGCTGTCGAATTAAATAGTGTCGATAGTTTAGATGATTTTTTCACTGCTTCTGAAGAGGTTACAAACGCCTTTGAAAATGTCATTAGTGATAATGATTTCGCGGATACAACGAGTAGCTCTGATGAATTAGATGGCTTCTTTGAAAGTTATGAAGCGACTCAACCAGTTTCAACCGAGGAGCTTGACTTCAACTCTTCTAATGAAGATGTTGACGATGACTTAGGTGACTTCTTTGCTGACTCTGAACAAGTTGAAATTGTTAATGATATTGCTAATAATGGTGTTGACAATACTGAAGACTTAGGTGACTTCTTCGCTGGTTCCGAAGGGTCAAATGTTTTACCTAACTCTGTTGAAAATGAATTAGATTTTTTTGCTAGTGAAGGCACTAATGTTGATGATTTAGGTGATTTCTTTACTGAATCTGAGGTAGCTGAAAGCTTGTCAGAGGATATCATTGATAATGTTTTGATTGATTTAAACATCAACGAGACCAATACAGATGAGGTAGAAAGTGAATTTGCTGCTACTAAATCATCTCAATTTGAGGATGAAAATTTTGCTGAATTTACGGAAAATGGTTCTTCTGAAAAAGATTTAGAAGAAATGTACTTAGATCGAATCAATGAGTCTCAAGAATCGAACTTAGCTGATTTATTTATTAATGCTGGAGAAGACGATCTAACATCTATAGAAAATGTAATTAATGATGATTTTGTTTTTGATGAGGGGCTAGCTCTGACTGAAAATGAGAACGATCATTTGACAAATACTTTAGAAGTAGATGAATCACCCAATTTATCTACTTCATTAGCAGTAGATGACAACTTGCTGTCCGAGCAGGAAGATTTTAATCCTAGCGATCTAGATGACATTACTTCCAGTACAACTATTGATAATTTGGTAGACTTTTTTCAAGGGGATGAAGACTCAGAAATTAGTTCAATACATACTTCTGGCGAATTAGCGTCGGACAATTTGGCGGAGGATATTGAGATCGGATTTAATGAATTCAAGCAATTTGATGACTTGAATGAATCAAGATACCCAGAAATATCCGATCGCCCCATTACCGAAAATCTTGATACTGAAAATCAGTTGATCGGAGAGGAGTTAAATGGTATTGACGATAACTTTGACTTTGACGATCTTGAGGCAATGATTGGTAATTCTATTACCAGCGAGATTAGTCAATCATTTGAAAATCAAGTTGTTGATGCTTCCATTGATGGTCAGCCATCCGTTGATTCTGACGACATGAATTTTGATGAGCTTGAAGCACTCTTAGGTGATTCTAGTGGTTTTGAGACAGTACCTGCTACCATCCAAACAAATGCCGCAGAGGTAAATAATCTTTTTACCGCTCCAGTAGAGAAGCCTGCTGATGATTTTGATGAATTGGAAAATATGCTTCAGTCGGCATTTGCTAAAGAAGTCGGTCGCCTTGAGACTAAAACTCCTACAAGGACTCCCACGACAACACGTAAACCAAGGTTGACTGATTCAACTATGCGGGTTGATGTTAAGTACCTCGATAGTCTTAATAACCTTGTGGGGGAACTTGTGGTGAATCGCAACCTTTTGGAGCAAGACCAAGAACGTTTGCAGCAGTTCATCACTAATCTACTACATCAGGTTCAATTGCTAAGTGATGTATCTCAGAGGATGCGCGATCAATATGATCGCTCATTGCTTGAAGCTTCATTAACCGCAGGTCGTGGACGTTCCTATAGTAATTTTGATGCCTCATATTCAAGTGACGGCGCAAACTCGAATAGTTCTGCTAGTAGTGATTTTGAGGGAATTGAATTTGATCGCTATAACACCTTCCATGTTCTATCCCAAGAGATTATTGAGTTAATTGTCCGAGTTCGCGAATCGGCTTCGGATATTGAGTTTGTGGTGGGTGAAACGGATCAGGTAACTCGTCAGTTAGGAACGATTACTACTCAAGTCCAAGACGATTTGAAGCAGTCACGCATGGTTCCCTTTGCCCAAATTGCCGATCGCTTGCCTAGAGGTATTCGCGATCGCGCCCTCAAGACTGGTAAGCAGGCAGAACTAGAAATCTACGGAAGAGAAACATTAATTGATAAGGCGATCTTGGAGCAACTTACCGATCCACTTACTCACCTTGTAAATAATGCGATCGACCATGGATTAGAAGATCCTCATACAAGACAAGCTGCTGGTAAATCGACAACTGGTAAACTTACAGTTCGTGCTTATCATCAAGGTAACCAAACAGTCATTTCCATTAGTGATGATGGTGCAGGTATTAGCACCGACAAAGTTAAGAAAAGCGCAGTCTCTAAAGGAGTGCGTTCTCAGTCAGAAGTCGATCGTCTCAATGATACAGAAGTTTATGCTCTGTTATTTGAACCTGGATTTAGTACTGCTGCCCAAGCCGACGAATTTAAAGGTCGTGGCGTTGGTCTAGACGTAGTAAAAACCTGTCTTGATGAAATTCGTGGCGTAATTATTGTGGAATCGGTAGTTGGTAAAGGTACTACATTTACGATTCGCTTACCCCTTACGCTCAGTATTTCCAAAGCGATGTTCTGCATTAGCGATCGCGCCCGTGTTGCCTTCCCTGTTGATGGTTTTGAGGATATGGTGGAAGTCCCTCAAAGTCAGATTGTCCTTAATGAAAAAGGTCAACCCTGCTTACCTTGGCGAGATACAGTTTTACCGTTTCAACATCTTTCTAATTTGCTTTCCTATAGTCGCCACCTTAGCCGCAGCAGTATCTATGGTAAGCAGGAAAATGATGAACTCTGCATCATTATTCTTCGCAATGATACTAGCTATCTCGCGCTACAGGTCGATCAGTTCCTCGGTGAATATGAAATTGTAATCAAGCAATTGGAGGGTCCAATTCCTCAACCTGCGGGTATTGCTGGCGCTACTGTATTAGGGGATGGTCGCGTGATGGCGATCGCTAACGTATTAGAGCTATTCGACATTGCTAGCGGTAGACTGCGTCCTTCCACGACAGGCATTACGGTACAACCACCTGTCGAAGAGGATATTGCTGTCGATCCAACAGTGCTAATTGTTGACGACTCAATTACGGTGCGTGAGCTATTGTCGCTAACCTTTGCTAAGGTGGGCTATCGCGTAGAACAGGCAAAAGATGGACAGGATGCATGGGAAAAACTGCGCGCTGGGCTGCCTTGCGATATGATTTTCTGCGATATTGAGATGCCCCGTATGGATGGTTTAGATTTACTATCCAGATTGCAAAAAGATTCTCGACTCAAAGAAATTCCAGTGGCGATGTTAACTTCCCGTGGAGCCGATCGCCATCGTCAGTCAGCAATTCAACTAGGAGCTAAGGGCTACTTTACAAAGCCTTATCTCGAAGAAGAATTGCTGAGTGCCTCGAAGCGACTTTTAAATGGAGAAACATTACCGATCTAAGCCGATCTAAATATTCAGAAATGCGCGAAGTGTATTTCTGAATTAAGAAAAAACTATGCTCCTGAGTCTTAAAATTGAAAATTTTGCACTGATCGATCGCTTAGAATTGGAGCTTTATGCTGGTCTAAATATTCTTACTGGAGA
>CAIJEA010000657.1 GCA_903819605.1 uncultured cyanobacterium
CTACCTCAACTTGGTGATTTTGATAGCCTCGAATATATTTGGTGGATACAGAGAGAAATCGATCGCATTAAATCCGAAGGAATTGCCGTTAGAGCCATTGGCATCGGCGATCGCCAGTCGGGAGAATATTTTTGCAAATTTACAGGCTTCGATCCTAATTGGATGTTTGTTGATACAACGGGAGAACTACATCGCCAATTACTACTCTATTCTGGTCTAACGACTAAATTTCCATTGCTTTCATCAGGACAAAGCGCTTGGGTAAATCTGATGCTGATGTGTGCTGGCATTGGTAGTAAGGGAACATTAGCCGAAGTATTCCGAGGCTATCGTGGCGATCGCAATGCACCACAGTTAATTGGAGATGAAGAAGTTATTAGGGCTGCACCATTACCGCCATTAAAAGGTTCCTTCTTTAAATGGGCAGGCGGCAGTGGTTTTCAGAGACCATTTGAGCTAGCAACTTTGCGATTGCGAAATATGGCGGAGGTTTTGGGTAATTGGAAAGCCTATGTTCCTGATGCCTCTCACATGACCCAACGTGGTGGGACGTTTCTATTCGATGCTCAAAATCAATTGGTCTACGAACATCGCGATCGCGGAATTTTAGGCTTTGCAGCTAATCCTAGTTACCCATTATCATTCCTTTTCCCAGATATAGATGAAAACTAACATAAAACGCTCTACTGAGCTTCTTGCTTACTATCGCCAGATTAGTGAGGAGAGTTTTACTGTAGTCGATCTCGAAACAACGGGTGTAATGGGAAATAGCGATCGCATTATCGAAATCTCTGTCCTTCAAGCTACTCTCAAGGATGGCATACAGCAAATATTCACCGATTTAATCAATCCTCAAATTCCCATTCCTGAGCAAATAGTCAGATTTACAGGCATCTCTCAGGAGATGGTGGATTCTGCCGAAGGCATTGATAAAATATTGCCCAATTACTTGCCAATGTTGCAAACTGGCATTCTCACTGCCCATAATTTTAGTTTTGACTATTCTTTCTTACAGGCTGAATATCGCAGATTGGGCGTTGATTTTAAAGCTCCTGTTCAACTTTGTACTGTTGAACTATCAAGGCTTTTACTGGCAAATTTACAATCGCGATCGCTACCCAAGTTAGTTAAATATTTTGGTTTTAATGTCGGAGCATCTCATCGAGCAGAGTCGGACGCGATCGCCTGTTGGTTGCTTCTAGAAAAGCTATTAACCCAAATTCAAACTGCCGATGATGAAGAGATTTTAGATATGTTTGGACAGCAATGGCTTTCTGCAAAAGATATAGGTGTGATTTTTCATCTTCCCATAAGCAAAGTAGAATCGCTTTTGATAGATTCTTCAATCAAGTCTCGATTTTCACGTCACAGACAAATAAATCTATATCAGCGTAAAGGAGTAGAAAATTTAGTTGGCAAGATGGGAATAGAAAATCTGAAAGTTTGCGCTGAACAGCTTTCGCTTCCACTCTACAGCGATTTGCTTGACATCAAATTGCTGTAAGTTTGCCATTTTATTGCACCTTTTGTAGGGATGACTATGATAGATATGCTCTTCTCAAAGTTTCGATATTAAGCTTATCGGCAATGGATAACTAAAGCGAGATCGACGTATTTGCGTCTTTCTCGCCGGCATGAAATCTATCATTACTTTGATATAATTGCTAAAATCAGAAGCTAAACGCTCTTAGCAATTGGCAAAGCATCTGAGTCGTATCCTTGGAGTTTTTAGCAATGATCGATTGGTTGGTAGTTTGGGGTGTGACGCAGGCGGCGGGTGTAGTCGTTTATCCCATCCTTCAGGATTTGGCAAAGGATGCTGCAAAGGATTATGGTAAAGACTTTTTTAAGGATTGCTTGAAAAAGGTGATCCGCTTGCCTGAACCGAATCTACTGAAGGAAGCCTATGGCAAAGCGCTCAAAGAATTTCTAGAATTGATTGAGGAAGAACTCAAGGATGCGGGTTATCAAGAGGTAATCATTAAACAGTACATTCCCTATTTACAAAAGTTTGTCATGCGCGAAGAGGTAAGCGCAGCACTAGGGATGGCTTTTAATGTGGAATGTAAGGCGATCGATACGGCTTTGTTGGTGAGAGTTTGGACAGAGTTGAATTCGCCACATTTACCAGAGGATATGAATTGGGACTTTTTAAGTAAGGCATACATCCGAGCCGTGAAGAAAATTGTCCAGAATTCGGATAAGTTGCGTCCGATTTTTGAGGTGCAGACCTTGGATAAAATAGCGGATGCTGTGCAGGAAGTGGCGGGAATTGTGCCAGCGTTTGATTTGGAAAAGTATGCGGAAGGGTTGCGGGAGCAGTATGGCAACTTGAAGCTGGAATCTCTGGATACAACTGGTTATGCTTACAATGCTCTGAAGTTATGGAAGATTTTTATCCCGCAAGATTTGCGGGAATGTCAGGAGTTTATTCCGCAGGTGTATGAGTTGCCGAAGGATCGATCGCGGCTGTTGCAGGAGAGTGGACAGTTGGATGTGTTGGAACTTGCCGAAGCGGAGTTAGAGAATCATCGCAAGCGCTATGTCGAGCAGCCGATTCGGGGAGTGTTTGAGGTATTGGGCGATCCGAATGAGTCGGTAAAAGATGGGGTTGCTAAGTATGCCGTAATCTTGGGCGACCCTGGATCGGGAAAATCGACGCTGCTGCAATATTTGGCGCTGATTTGGGCGGAGCGACCTGTGCGAGATTTGCCTTTGTATCCGTTGCCGCTTTTGTTGGAGTTGCGTACCTATGCCCGTGATAAGCAAGCAGGGAAATGTAAGGATATTGTTTCGTTTATTCATGGTGGGAATATTACCTGTCGGTTAAATCAGCAGGATTTGCATGAAAAGCTGAAGAATGGGGATGTCATTGCTCTATTTGATGGGATTGATGAGGTGTTCGATCCTGCGTTGCGCGATGAGGTGGTGACGGATATCCATCGCTTTACGAATGAGTATCCTGCGGTGAGGTCAGTTGCGACTTCGCGGTGGTTGGGCTATAAGGCACAACGGTTAAGAGATGCAGGGTTTCATCACTTTATGCTGCAAGAGTTGACTGATGAGCAGATGCAGGATTTTGTGGTGCGTTGGCACGATCTGAATTTTGCGGAGGGTGTGGATAAGGATCGCAAGCGGGAGCGGTTGCAGAAGGCGATTAGGGAGTCGCGATCGATTAAGGAGTTGGCGGGAAATCCTTTGTTATTGACGATGATGGCGATTCTCAATCGTAATCGGGAGTTACCGAGGGATCGCCCAGAACTATATAACCAAGCTTCTCAGGTGTTGTTGCATCAATGGGATGTGGAACGGGCGCTAGTGGAGGATCGGCGAATTGACCCGAAAACGATTGACTATCGCGATAAGCAGGCGATGTTGCGGAAGGTTGCCTATTATATGCAGTCAAGTGCGAAGGGTTTGGCGGGGAATTTGATTAGTGCGGCGCAGTTGGAGAGTATTTTGACGGATTACCTGAAGACGATTGAGGTGGAGAAGCCAAGGGAAATCGCTCGCATCATGATCGGTCAGCTTCGCACGCGCAATTTTATCCTCTGCGATCTGGGTGGGGATTCCTATGGTTTTGTGCATCGGACTTTTTTGGAATATTTTTGTGCGTGGGAGTTTGTTTGGCAGTTTAAGGAGGAGCAGACGCTGACGATTGAGCAGTTAATTAATGATGTGTTTGGGAAGCATTGGCAGGATGAGTCTTGGCATGAGGTTTTGCGACTGATTTCTGGGATGATTGAGCCGAGATTTGTTGCAGTGATTATTGATTTTCTTTTGGAGCAGAAAGTTGATAAAAGTGCATTTTTAGAACATGACTTTTGGCTGAAGAAAGAAGGACTATCTAATCTCTTATTAGCAGCAGATTGTTTTATAGAGGTCAGAAATAGAATTTTGATTGCAGCTACATCAAGCAAATTATTAAAAGCATTACAACGAGAAGCTGAACAGGAATATCCTTATGAATTTAATTCCGAATTGGCTATTAGTCTCATAAGTAACATTGCAAGTACTTGGCAAGATAGTTCTGAGATATTAGGTTGGTTAAAAAAATGTCTTAAGCTTAACTCAGGTTCTTATATACCAGAGTCGGCGGTACAAGAGATTGCCAAAGGCTGGAAAGATGACTCTGATACCCTTCCTTGGCTAAAAGACCGCGCTCTTAATGATCAGGATTATTCTGTGCGAAGTGCGGCGGTACAAGAGATTGCCAAAGGCTGGAATGATGACTCTGATACCCTTCCTTTGCTAAAAGACCGCGCTCTTAACGATCAGAGTGAAACTGTGCGAAGTGCGGCGGTACAAGAGATTGCCAAAGGCTGGAATGATGACTCTGATAC
>CAIJEA010000658.1 GCA_903819605.1 uncultured cyanobacterium
AATGAGCTAGACAAAATTCCTGAACAATATTGGTCAAACCTTTTACAGATTATTCGTTTATTTCGTGAAAGCGTTACACCAACTTCAGAAAGTGATTCTCAAGATTCTGTAATTGTCGAAGCGATCGAAGATTTAGGGCTTGTCCATGCCATGCTCGAAGTCAAAGATGAGAAGACTCTTAGTCTCCAAGAAGCACTTGCTGAAATGGAAAGAGCATGAACGTTAACTATCTTCCCAGTTTTCTGAAAGAACTTAAAGCTCTCAGAAGTACACTTTACTTCAAACCCATCAACACCCTTGTATTTGAGGAGATTCCCAAACTTGCTGGGTTGGCAGATATCAAAAATGTCAAAAAACTACAGGGGTATGAAAATGCGTATCGAATCAAAGTAGGGGATTATCGAATTGGAGTGATCTTTGAAGGTGAAACCGTTACATTTTGTAGAGTATTGCATCGAAAAGAAATTTATCGCTATTTCCCATAATTTTTAGCACAAAAAAAGCGGTGCATCGCGCCGCTTTTTTTATTTACATTTTGGCAAGTTCGAGCATTGTCTTCAAGACAGAATCAGGATTGAGACTGATGGAGTCAATGCCTTGCTCAACAAGGAACTTGGCAAACTCAGGATAATCGCTAGGAGCCTGACCACAAATACCGATCTTGCGATGGTTTGCCTTAGCTTTTTGAATGACTGTGCGAACCATAGACTTGACCGCTTCATTGCGTTCATCAAAGATATGGGCAACCAGTGAAGAGTCGCGATCTAAGCCGAGGGTTAACTGGGTTAGGTCATTTGAACCGATAGAGAAGCCATCAAAGACTTGGGAGAATTCATCCGCCAAGATGACATTACTGGGGATTTCGCACATCACATAGACTTCCAAACCATTTTCGCCACGCTTCAAGCCATGTTTTTCCATTTCCGCAAGCACCTTGCGACCTTCTTCAGGAGTACGACAGAAAGGAATCATTGGAATCACGTTGGTTAAGCCCATGTCATCGCGGACGCGCTTCAGAGCTTGACATTCCAAGCCATAGGCTTCGCGATATTTAGGATCGTAGTAGCGGGATGCACCACGCCAGCCGATCATGGGGTTTTCTTCGGTAGGTTCAAAGGCGCGACCGCCGAGCAGATTGGCGTACTCGTTGCTCTTGAAGTCGGACATTCTCACCACGACAGGCTTGGGATAAAATGCTGCTGCGATCGTGCCGATACCGTGAGCCAGCTTGTCTACAAAGAAGTCAGCCTTGTTTTCATAGCGTGCTGTCAGTTGCGAGATTTCCCATTTTGCCGCCTTGTCTTCGAGGGTATCAAAGTTCATCAAGGCGAGAGGATGTGCCTTGATGTGGTTAGCGATGATGAATTCCATACGGGCTAGACCAACGCCATCGCAGGGAATGGAAGATAAGCCAAAGGCTTCCTCGGGGTTGCCTACATTCATCAAGATCTTGGTGGAGAGTTTGGGCAAATTATCGAGGGAAGTTTCGATCGCTTCAAAGGGAATTAGACCTTCATAAACCTTGCCTTCTTCACCTTCGGCACAAGAAATCGTGACTTCTTGACCAGTTTTGATTACGCCTGTGGCATCACCGCAACCCACGATCGCAGGAATACCCATTTCTCGCGCAATGATGGCGGCGTGGCAGGTACGTCCACCTTGGTTCGTGACGATTGCGCTAGCCTTTTTCATGATTGGCTCCCAGTCTGGGTCAGTCTTGTTGGTGACTAGCACTTGCCCTGATTGGAAATCTTCGATGTTATGGACTTCCAAAATCACATTGGCGCTTCCTTGACCGATCATCTCGCCCACAGCACGACCTGTGATTAAGACATTGCTAGAACCATTCAGCTTGTAGTTCCTGAGAATGTTGCCTGACTTTTGCGACTGTACGGTTTCAGGACGGGCTTGAACGATGAACAATTCCCCATTGCGTCCATCTTTTGCCCATTCAATATCCATCGGTGACAGCTTGCCACGTACTTCAGAATAGTGATCTTCGATGATGCAAGCCCATTCCGCAAGTTTGAGAATTTCATCATCGGTAATCGCGAACTTTACCCGTTCAGAAATTGGTACGGAAATATTCTTGGTCAGCTTGCCGCCGCCAATGTCATAGACCATCTTGATTTCTTTTGTGCCGAGGCGCTTTTCAAGAATGGGACGGAAGCCTTTTTTGAGAGTGGGTTTGAAAACAAAATACTCATCTGGATTGACTGCACCCTGCACCACGTTCTCCCCTAAGCCGTAGGCGGCGGTGATTAACGCAGCATTTTTAAAGCCTGTTTCTGTATCAATAGAGAACATGACACCAGAGGCGGCGAGGTCGGAACGCACCATTTTTTGTACTCCGACGGAGAGCGCCACATCAAAATGATCGAAGCCGTTGATCGTGCGGTAGGAAATTGCGCGATCGGTGAATAGTGACGCAAAGCAGCGATGGCAAGCATCTACAACTTCGTTCGCACCATAGACATTAAGATAGGTTTCCTGCTGCCCTGCAAAACTGGCATCGGGCAAGTCTTCGGCTGTGGCACTAGAACGGACGGCGACATCAGCTTCTTTCCCACAGGACAACTCGCAGTCACAAAGCTTTTGATAGGACATGGCGATCGCCATTTGCAGATCGTCAGGAAAAGGCGTGCTGAGAACTAAAGCTCTTGCCTGCCGACCGCGATCGCGCAGGTTATTCATGTCTTCAACATCAAGATCGGCAAAGAGTTCGCGCAATTTGACTTCTAATCCAGCCTTCTCGATAAAATGACGGAAGGCATAGGCAGTAGTCGCAAATCCATTAGGAACATTCACGCCTTGTGGTTGAAGCTGGCGAATCATTTCTCCTAGAGAAGCATTTTTTCCACCAACAAGGGCAATGTCGGCAATTCCTACTTCTTCAAACCAAAGTATTAATGCTTGTTCTTTAGGAACATTTCTAGATATTTCTGAGGCGAAGATTGAGCTAGTCATGATGATTTAACTCCCTAATCAAATTAATGATTAGATCAATGCATGAATCGAAATTGAAGTCTCAAATTTCGATCAATAAAATTTTGAGATCAAAGCTTCTACGTTTGGTATAGCCAACTTGTTGAAAGCCTTAATATTCCATAATTATAGCGACTGTGAAAGTACTATATTGGCTGGGCATCACATTTATTCACTAAGCTTCGCAAAGATTGACATTCTCACTTTAATTAATGTGATGTGCAACTAAATTCCAATCTATATCCTGCTTGATATGCTCCCCAACCCGATCAATCAGGTTTAGTTCTGGGCTATATGGAGGCTGAAACAATAAAGCGACATTTTCGAGAACCCAAAAAACCTTGGCTTTGTGAAAAGCGGCATTGAAAAGCGGCATTATCTAACTGTAGAACGATCGTATAGCTATAGCCAAGTAAGTTAAGACTTAAAACCCATAATAGAGTTTCGGTGCGAAGCACTGAAACTCTATTATGGGTTTTGCTTTTTTTCTAATAGAACTGGCTACTGCCATATCTCACTTGGAGTCGATAACGTGGTAAAGCTCTTTGAGCTGTAAACATAGAAATAGTAATCTTTACTGTAACGTAAAAATAGTATAAACAGTATAAATATGACAGCGCAGAGAGATGACTGGTTTCCTACTCCAATTTGGCACTTTGATATACCAAATTACGAGCACCTCAACCAAAAACTACTACAGGCAATTTATGATGAAAACAAAAAAGATAATCAAGGTTTAAACTGGTCAAATGGTTTGGGCTGGCACAGCAAAGACTACTTACATCAACATCCAGACTTTCAAGCGATCGCCAAAATTGCCGTAAATAATGCACTGGAATCTGGACAAGAAATCGGCTTTGACTTAAATCGATTCACAATGATTATTGCAAATTGTTGGGCAGTTATAAATCCAAAACTTGCTTTTAATTTTGTACATAATCACCCTAATTCAGTACTCAGCGCAGTCTACTATGTAAAAGCTGCTGAAAATTCAGGCGGCATTTTCTTTCGCGATCCTCGCGATGTCGCGCATATGTTTATGCCCGCACTCACCGAACTTACGCCTTGGACAATCCAAAAGATTACCTATCGAGCTACGGAAGGTAAGATGATAATTTTTCCAAGTTGGCTACATCACGGAGTGGAACCAAATCTCAGTGAAGAAGACCGAGTATGTATCAGTTTTAATATCAGCATGACACATAAAAACCCATAAAGGTATCAAGTGCTTTGCACTTGATACCTTTATATAAGAGCAGATTCGAGTTTATGCTGATTCCAGAGTTTTTGATAAAGCTGTGACTCAGCAAGCAACTCGGCATGAGTTCCTACTTGAACAATTTTGCCAGCATCCATCAAAATTAGGCGATCGCAAGTTGAGGCAGCAGATAGATTGTGGGTGATAAATAACACTGTTTTAGTTTGAGGGAGATTGCTTAAAATACCTGTAGCCGTCTGATTATCTACACTAGACAAAGCATCATCTAGCACCAAGATTGGCGTATCAACTAACAAGGCTCTCGCCAAAGCCGTACGTTGTCGCTGTCCACCTGATAGAGTGATACCGCGTTCACCCACTAAAGTGTCATATTGATTTGGGAATTTAAGAATCTCTTGTTCGATACGAGCTTTATTTGCAAAGTTCTCAACCTCATGATCGAAAGCTTGGGGTTTGCCATAACGGATGTTATCACGCATAGTAGCACTGAACAAGAAGCTATCTTGAGGCACAAAAGAGATAATTGCACGCAGATCTGCAATCCGCATTTTTGTAATGTCTACACCATCAATGAAAATTTGATCGGAGTCAACTTCAACTAGACGCATCAAAGCATTCGCTAAGGTTGATTTGCCAGAGCCAATAGTTCCTAGAATAGCAACTGTTTCACCTGGATAAATCGTGAAACTAACATGATTGAGCGCGGGTTGTTCAGCATCGGGGAACGTAAAACTGAGATCGCGCGCTTCTATTTTGCCCGTGATCTGTTCTTTCTCCATAGCGATCGCATCAGATGCATCAACGATCGCTGGCGGCATTTCAAGGATTCCTTGAATCCGCGCAATACTAACTAAGCCCCGCTGATAGGTAACCATCACAAATCCCAAAATCGCAGTTGGGAAAATCAAACGTTCTACATAAATGATTAACGTTAGCAAATCACCAATTTTAAAGGTCGTATTGGCTGGATTAGCTAGCTTTTCGCCGCCAAACCAAATCAGTACCAAAAAGCTGATACTAGCAATTCCACCCAGTAATGGAAATAGAATATTACGGCTACGCGCCATTCTCAAATTGGCATCTAATAAGCGATCGTTCACCTTACCAAAAGCGGCGCGTTCATTCCCTTCTTGTGCGTAGGTTTTGATCAATGCCATACCGTTAAGGTCTTCTTGTAAGAGAGAACTCACTTGCGATAGTTCTTCTTGAACCTCTAACTGTTCATCGCGTAACTGACCGCTAAACCTCTGCACGATCGCTAACATGATCGGATACACAGAAATTGATAATAGCGTCAGTACAGGATCGATCGCGATCATCGCAGGCAGAGTCAAGCCATACACAAACACTGAGTTAATAATACTAAGAAGCGCAAACCCCATCAGACGACGAATATTTTCAACATCGCTCGTAACGATGCTAATGGTTTCCCCTGCGGAATTGTTAGCAAAGTAGCTTGGTGGCAGTTTGAGCAGATGCTCGAAAATTTGTTGCTTGAGGCTGTACTCAATTTTGCGACCGATACCAAAAATCCAGACGCGGGATACCATCCGAATTACCCACATCAATGATGATAAGCCAACGATCAGCCATACATATTGCATCAGATGATGGATATCAACTGCCTGTAGCTTACCGATATCATCAACCGATCCTCTGATCAGCCAAGGAATATATGTGCCCAGCATATTTGCCAATAAAAGGGCAATTGTGCCAATGGCTAAGTCACTCCAGTAAGGACGGAGATAGTTTTGAAGATTTTGAAATTGCGATCGCGCCATAATATATCCATACTACTTTATTTTTGCAAAAGCATACTTAGCAAGCCTTTGCTTCAAAAATAGGTGGTAGTCGT
>CAIJEA010000659.1 GCA_903819605.1 uncultured cyanobacterium
ATCTGTTCTTCCTGACAACGTTCTCTTTGAAGATGGTCAAGGCAAATCCATTCGCGCCGATTTAATGGATAAATGTAATTTACATACTATTTTGCGCTTACCGACAGGCATCTTCTATGCCCAAGGCGTAAAAACAAACGTATTGTTTTTCCAACGTGGTACAACCGAGAAAAATAACACTAAAGAAATTTGGTTCTACGATATGCGAACCAATATGCCAAATTTCGGGAAGCGTATTCCCCTGACTCGCGATCGCTTTGCCGACTTCGAGTTAGCCTATGGTGAAGATCCAAATGGTAAGAGCGATCGCAAGGAACAAGAAAGATTTCGTTGCTTTAGCCGAGAAGAAATTGCTAAACGTGGCGAAAATCTCGATATCTCATGGTTACGAGATGATAGCCTTCAGTCCAGTGAGGATCTCCCAGAACCAGATGAAATTGCTGCCGAGATTCTCGACAAATTACGCACTGCGATCGCCGAAATGGAAGCCTTAAGCGATTTACTAAACTAATCAACAAAAGCTGTGCAGTGCAAAGCGCTGCACAACTTTTGCTGTTTTTTAGAACCAAGTGCGATCGCTAATTGCTGCTTGCATTTTACTAATCGCTTCATCAACGGAAATTGCACCGAGTTCACCATGTTTGCGGCTGCGGATACTCAGAGTTCCTGCCTCGACTTCCTTTGCACCGATAACCGCCATCACAGGGATTTTCTCAAGCTCAGCTTTACGGATTTGCTTCGCCATGCGATCGCCGCTATGGTCTAGCTGGACACGCAAACCTGCTGCCTTCATTTTGGCGACTACGGCTTCAGCATATTCCATCTGACTGTCGGAGACCGCAATCAAACGAGCCTGAACAGGCGCAAGCCAGAGGGGGAAATCACCTGCATAGTTTTCAATCAAGACACCGATAAATCGCTCGACCGAACCAAATAAGGCACGGTGAATCATGATTGGCTGGTGTCTTGCACCATCTTCGCCGACATATTCCATTTGGAAGCGATCGGGCAAGTTGAAATCTAGCTGAATCGTCGAACATTGCCAACGACGACCGATCGCATCCTCAATTTTGATATCAATTTTTGGCCCATAGAAAGCACCGCCACCCTCATCGATCACATAGTTCCAGCCTTTGTGATTGAGAGCCTGTTTTAGAGCTTCCGTAGACTTTTCCCAAATCGCATCAGAACCAACGTATTTCTCAGGACGGGTGGAGAGATTGATTTCATAGTTCTCAAACCCAAAGGTAGAGAGAATTAACTCCGCAAGATTGAGAACGCCAATAATTTCTGACTCAATTTGCTCCTCGGTGCAAAAAATATGAGCATCATCTTGCGTAAAGCCGCGCACGCGCATCAAACCATGCATGGTTCCAGAGCGCTCGTAACGATACACAGTACCAAGTTCTGCGTAGCGAATTGGGAACTCCTTATAGGAATGCAAAGTGTCTTTGTAAATCAACACATGGAAGGGACAGTTCATCGGCTTAAGCTGATAAACTTGATGTTCCACTTCCATCGGTTGAAACATACTTTCACGATAGAAGTCATTATGACCTGAGATTTTCCACAAATCCAAGTTTGCCATGTGCGGTGTGGTTACTGATTCATAGCCATTTTGGACATGGGTTTCTTTCCAGAAGGTTTCGATGGTGTTACGGATAATCGCACCCTTAGGATGCCAGAATACTAAACCACCACCAGCATCTTCTTGAATGCTGAATAGTTGCAAATCTTTACCAATGGTGCGGTGATCGCGACGTTTGGCTTCTTCCAGCATTGCATGGTACGCCTGAAGTTGTTCGGGGGTTTCCCATGCCGTGCCATAGATACGCTGAAGCATCGGATTTTTTTCGTCGCCGCGCCAGTAAGCTCCTGCAATGCTCTCTAGTGCAAAAGCATCGGGATTAATTTCTCCAGTACTAGCAAGGTGAGGCCCCGCACATAAGTCCCACCAAGGCTGTTTTTCTAGCTTTGCAGGATCGCCGATGAAATAACGACTAATATTTTGTCCTTCAGGAATCGCCGCTAATAATTCAATTTTGTAAGGCTCATTTAGTTTTTCGATTTCCGCGAGCATCTCAGGACGGGGCAACTCTTGACGCACAAGAGGCTGATTCCACTTAACGATCCGCTTCATTTCCTTAGCGATCGCCTTGAGATCGCTGGGCGTAAAATGCTCAGCGCGATCGAAGTCATAATAAAAGCCATTCTCAGTTGCAGGGCCGATAGTCACCTTAGCATCGGGGTATAACTTTTGAACTGCCATTGCCATCACATGTGAACAAGTGTGGCGAATCCGCGCTAGTTTTTCGGTGTCGGCTTGCCGCAGGATATCACTAGGTTTAATATCACTAGGTTTGCTTTCGCTGGGCTTTACTGCAACTGCATCCATAACTTGATGTCGTGACCTTTATTGATTTACAAAATTACAAACATAATTTCAGACTACCATCTTAACTTTTTTTGCTGAGTATATG
>CAIJEA010000660.1 GCA_903819605.1 uncultured cyanobacterium
AGGCGTGAAGGTATGCACAATATGATAGCCTTCAGGCGCGAGGGAGCGATCGAGTAGCGTAGGAATCGACACAAAAATTGTGCCTTGTTCCTTTTGCATATCGTTCCAATCTTCCAGCAAGATATGGTGACAAGCTGCATCATCAGGAATTGCGGAAGCTTCGACACCAAGATGTAAGCTTAGGAAACTAGGGGATTTTTGATAGCGCGATCGCCATCCTTTCTCGCCACTGGGTAAAGGTTCATCCTTGAGCAAGTTCCCAAAGGTATCCCAGCGCGTCGCATTGGAAACAACTTTCTTGGCATAGAGAACTTCCCCATTCGCCAGTTTTACCCCGATCGCCCCTTTACCAGATTTTGCTTTGGGAATAATCTGGGTAACTCTTGCCCCATAGCGAATTTCTCCACCCGCTTTATCTAAACCTTCCGCCAATTTTTCGGCAATCTTACCCACACCACCGACAGGATAGTTAATACCTCCGTAATGGCGATCGCTAAAGACCATACCTGCATTAATTGCTGGTGTGCGATCGGCGGGAACCACTGACCAGCAATAGCATTCCATATCGATGAATTGCAACAACTCAGGATCGCGAATATATTTCTTGGCGATATCTCCCGCATTTTGGGGCAGATAGGCGGCTAAGCCCAAACAAGCTAAAGGGTTCTGGAAAAACACCCGCATCAAGTAGCGCCATTCTTCCAATGACAGCAACTCGATCGCATTTAAGCAATTAAAAATCTTCCAACATTCATCGTAAAACTTACGAATCCCCTCACGCTCATGGGGAAAGCGATCGCCTAATTCTTGGAGAAATTTTTCATAGTCGCGATGCACCTCGATTTCCAGATTATTCGGCAAATGGTAATGGATCTGCACGGGGTCGGGAATCGTCTCCATTTTCATATTCACTGCCGCCAAGGCACGGGTGAGGAGATTAGTCGTACCGCGATCGCCAAAACCAAATATCATCGATGCGCCCACATCAAAGCGGTAGCCATTGCGCTCAAAGTAGCCGCCACTTCCCCCCGCAATTAAATAGCGCTCAAGGACAATTACGCTTGCCCCCTTCGCCGCCAATTGCGTTGCGGTAACTAAACCACCAATCCCTGAGCCAATTACAATTACATCCGCATCGAGTGTTTGCGCCATCACATTTCTTAAATTAAAACTTTTTCTTACTATACCAATCACCCAACACCAAAATCAGACGAAGTATAGCTACTCCCCCAGTGAATAATTAGTGGTGCGCGGCGAAGCCGCACACCACTAATTATTCACTTTAATATGGTGCTTAATACCCAACGAAAGGCATAGCGCCACTTGAGAGAGAAATTAATCAATCCTGCTGATTCGGCAATACTTTTTAATTCTGAGAATTTGAAGCCGCGCAGAACTGAAAGTGGGGCATCATTACGAACCATTGGCGCAGCAGGCAAAAGTCTCGTGAGTGCATAGATTCCGTAATAGGCAAATGGATGACGATGTAAATCATTAATCAAAATCCCATGCTTTGATACTCGCTGCATCGATCGCACAATTTGTACGGCATTTTCATGGGCAAAGTGATGCAAAAACATAGCGGCGATCGCTACATCAAACTCGCCATCAGCATAGGGAAGCGCAAGCGCATCGGCAACTTCCACCTTGATTTTTGATTGTAGATTTGGTGGTAATCTCTTTTGTAATGCTGAGCGTGCATAATCTACTGTCACAGGATTAGCATCGATCGCCACTACTTCCACATCAATAATTGGTGATTGCGCCGCCGCCCAGCGTACAATATATTCAGGGAAGTCACCAATGCCTGTCCCCAAATCGAGAATACGTGTTTTTTGATTTGGACGAGACTTCAAGAAAGGAGTAAGAATTTCCATCGTGGTGGCATATCCACCTAGTAATTGATTAATTGGGCGAAGTTGCTCTAGGGCATCGGTGAGGCGCTCATCCTGAATAGAGAAATCATCCATCAACTCATCTTTGTCAGTACGGATTTTAAATGAAGGCATATGTTTTTAAATAGAATAATTTCTTTTGAATCTGGGTGAGGTAAATTACTTTCACGATCTACACTTAAACTTTTTGAAACAGACATCCCTCAATCGACAGACCAGGACCAAAGGCTAGTGCAATTCCATTTTGAAAATTAGAGTTTGGGCGATCGCTTGTTCCTATCTGATGATTTTCCAAGATTTGCTTAAGGATAAATAGAATCGTAGGGGAACTCATATTGCCATAGCGCCGCAAGATCTCGAAGGAATCAGCAACCATGCGATCGCTGAGTTCACAAGCCAACTGGATTTTTTCAATAATCCTTCTTCCCCCTGGGTGAATCGCCCAAAAGTCCAGATCGCTTTGAGTGAGATTATGGTCGTTGAGAAAAGTTCGTAAATAATCAGGTAAATGACCAACTACGACATCAGGGACTTTCGGAGATAAGCCCATAAGGAAGCCAGTATCACCAATTGTCCAATTCATTAGTTCTTCTGTGTTCTCAATGAGAAGACTATATCCATCTGTATAGGCAAGTTTGCCTTCCGCCTCGGCAAATGGTCGTGAGGTCAGAATCGCAGCCGCAGCTCCATCGGAAAAAATGGCATTAATAATTGTATTCTCTAACGTATCGGCTACTTGGAAATGTAATGAACATAGCTCAACACAAACTAAGAGGACTTTAGCTTGGCGATCGCTTTGACAAATAGCATGGGCTGATTTGAGTCCATTGAAGGCCGCATGACAACCCATAAAGCCAATCATTGTACGGGATATCCCATAGGACATTCCTAAATGCTTGATTAGATGAATATCGATACCAGGAGCAGAAAAACCAGTACAACTGACAACGATTAAATGGGTGATATCTTTTGGGGTGAGATCTGCTTGCGCGATCGCTTGTTGGGCTGCTTGCAGAGCTATCTTGGGCGCATATGCTTCATATTTTTGGTTGCGACTAAAGGTAGTGGGAGTTGGTGTAAGTTCCCAATTATCAGGATAGAGTTCAAAATTTTGCAGATCTCCTCCATAGTCTGAGATACAGCTATAGCGAAAATCGATTCCTGAGTTTGCATAAATTGATGGAATTCTTTTTCTAATAGAAGCCGATAAACTTTCGGTTTGTAACATAAAGTTCGCGGCTTCGTTCTGGGTGAGTTTATACGGAGGGTTGGCAGTTGCGATCGCTTCTAAAACTGTATACATTTGGTTAAACTGCCTAAGTTACGATAAATAAGCATCAATTTACAGCGCTTTGCGCTTCAATCAAATCACAGATACTTGCTAAGAATGTTTCATAACAAGACTCTTAGCAAGTACCTTATAGTTGATTTATTCGCGATTTGCTGTAAAACATGCTATTAGGGAAAATGCTGATTTGAAATAATAATAGTAATGATTCAAGATTCACCTTAAAAAAATTGGTTGATCTGAGTCTATATTTTTTAATTAATCCTTACAGGGGAAGACAAAGTTACTTTCAGTAATTGTGAAAGTGCTTTATGTGCAGAACTGAACCAAGAATTTTTTTTAATTCATACAAAGTAATACTAAAAAAATTTATTGTTACTCTTTTGAGCAGAAAAAGTAGCTATAAATAATTGATGTATAACAACCATCCAAATCTTACAAATCATTTAGGATCGCTATAGTTGTTAAAGGATTAGCTTGGAAGTCTTGAAATTATTTCCGTTTTGATTAACTTCAATAGAGGCGGCGCGAAGCGCCGCCTCTATTGGGATCTCTTTCATCGCGGATTACGGTTGTTATACCAAAAAGAAGAAGGTCAGCATTGCTGACCTTCTTCTTTTTGGTATTTGGTTACGGTATAGTACAAATCATTAGCTTCACCAAAATTCAAAATGCTGAATTTAAACGAAATCATGTCACTAACTCGCCCGATCGCTTGGGGTGCGGCTGACATTCTAATGAAGTACTACCAAGAGCCACAAGATTTAGAAATAACGTTTAAAGGGGGCGAAGAAGGCAATGTGACCTCTGCCGACTTAGCAGCCAATGATTTCATTTTGAGCCAATTAAAGCTTACCTTTGGCACAGACAACTTTGCTTATTTGAGTGAAGAGACTGAAGATAATATCGATCGCCTTGAGCATGAATGGGTATGGATTATCGATCCGATGGATGGCACAAGTGACTTTATTCGCCGCACTAACGAGTTTGCTGTTCACATTGGATTGACCTATCGCCAACGTCCTGTCCTCGGACTTGTGGCAACCCCTGCCCAAGAGCGACTATTTCAAGGAATGTTAGGGAATGGGGCGTATATCGAGACTAGAGATGGTTTGCAGCAACGCATCCAAGTCTCTAATAAAATTGCCCTCGATCAAATGGTAGTAGTTGCAAGTCGTAGCCATCGTAATTCTCAGTTAGAGAGCATTCTCCAACAACTACCCAAAGCCGCCGAGATCGCTGTTGGTAGTATTGGCGGAAAATTTGCGGCGATCGCATCGGGGAATGCTGATGTCTATATTTCTGTTTCGGGTAAATCTGCACCCAAGGATTGGGACTATTGCGCTCCCGAAATTATTTTGACTGAGGCAGGTGGACAACTAACGCATTCGGACTTGTCTTTGCTGTCCTACAATAATCTCGAATTGCGGCAGTGGGGAACAATCGTTGCTAGCAATGGTCATTGTCACAATCAAATTTGTCAAATTAGCCAAGATGCGATCGCACCGATCAAAAAGTAGGATGTAGCGGCAGCCAGTTATGTTCGGACAAACCCAAAACCCAAAAGAGGGTTGCGGCGCTTCGAGCCGTAACCCTCTTTTAGGTTTTACGTCTTAACTAAAATTGATATAGCCATACAATGCACATTCTACTTTTTATAGTAATTTTCAGTAAAGTTAAGACATCTAGAAATTTAAGGAATAAGGAGCTTTAGCCCCTTATCTTTTTCACTATGAAACTACAAGTAATTTTAATTGGTGCTGCTGTGATTGCTGGTGTAATGGCTGTCACTAATCCCAGCAAAGAACGTTATATCGAATATGCCACCGATCAGTTTTCCGAATCAGGTAAAACTTCAATTTGTGCGGGAGATAATATGCCGATCGCTGCTCAGCAATCATGCAAATTTGTGATTTCTCAGGGCAAAGGTGTAATCAAATCCATGGTTACAAACTCCACAAAGCAGCAAAATTTTGTATTGTTCAGCCTTTACGAAACTGATATGCCCAATAAGAAAGTAACCACGATCGCTGCCTTGGGTAATTTCTATATGCTCAAATAAAGAAAGCGGTGCATCGCACCGCTTTCTTTATGGATTGTCCTGATCGAATTGCTCTAACAATTTCCAGACTGATTGCAAAAGCTTATCTAGTCCTTTTTTAGATGCTGCTGAAATAGAAAGAATAGGCATATCAAACTGCGAGGCGATCGCTTCCACCTCTTCAGGTAACATCGCATCAATCTTGTTTAACGCAAGAATTTGGGGCTTATCAGCCAAGCCATGACCATAGGCGGCTAGCTCTTCCTGAATTGTGTGATAAGCCGCGATCGGATCATCTTGAGTCACATCGATCAGATGAATTAACAGCTTAGTCCTCTCAACATGGCGCAAAAAGTCATGTCCTAATCCAATCCCATCGGAAGCACCTTCGATTAATCCTGGGATATCTGCGAAGACAATGCCATCGCCTGATGGTTTAGAAACCACACCTAAATTTGGTACGAGGGTAGTAAAAGGATAATCAGCAATTTTAGGACGAGCCGCCGATACGACGGAAATCAGCGTCGATTTACCAGCATTAGGTAAGCCAATGATCCCCACTTCGGCAATCAGCTTTAGCTCTAGATAAAGATTGAGTTCTTCACCTGGTAAACCTGGGAGGGCATAGTCAGGGGCGCGATTTTGATTACTCAAGAAGTATTTATTTCCTAAGCCGCCTTTGCCGCCTTTAGCCACAAATAAAGTTTGACCAACCTCAGTCAGATCGCCCAAAACTTCACCAGTTTCTTCATTCATTACCACCGTACCGATGGGGACTTTGATCACGCGATCGCTGCCTCTTTTGCCTGTCATATTGCTAGGGCCGCCGCGTTCACCATCTTCAGCTTTAAAAATATTCTCGAAGCGAAAATCTAAAAGGGTTTGCAGATCCGTTGTCGCTTCCAAGATCACAGAACCACCATTACCACCATTACCACCCGCAGGACCACCCGCAGGTACATATTTTTCGCGGCGAAATGCAACTAGCCCATCGCCACCATCGCCAGACTTGACATGTATCGTAACTCGATCGATAAAATGCATCGCTAATCCAATTGCTTGCTCTGTGTAACCAAGGTTTAACCAAGATAATCCACTTAACTTGCAGGATTATCTTCAATGGTTTTATTTCTATTATGCAGTGATTAAGGTAGTAATAAAACAAAAACAAAACCTAGGAGAGAGTTGCGGTGCAAAGCGCCGCAACTCTCTCCTAGGTTTTATGTCATAGCGATACTAAAGCCTAAGTTAAGATTAAGGCTGAAAATGATTATCAATTTTTATTGCCATGCCAGCTAAGTCGAAAACACCGCCTGCAAAAACTGATGATGCGCCAAACTGTGAGATTCATCTGGTGCATTTAGATAAGGTGGTTGCTTGTCAGTCTGAGATATTCTCGCCCAAACAAGCACAACAGATGGCAGATTTTTTTGCGGTGCTTTCCGACCCCCATCGACTGCGGCTCATATCTGCTCTGGCAGGACAAGAATTATGTGTTTGTGATTTGGCTGTAGCTATGAAAATGAGCGATTCGGCGGTGTCCCATCAACTGCGAATTTTGCGATCGGCGAGATTAGTGACCTACCGCAAAGAAGGGCGTAATGTTTACTACAGACTTGCCGACAAGCATATAGTCAATCTCTATCGAGAAGTTGCCGACCATCTGAAAGAAGTCGAGCCGTAAAGGCTATGTTGTGCGGTGCGAATTGCCGCACAACATAACTAATTATTTTTTGCTAATCTATTGAATAGTTGTTCAGATATTCAGGGTTTAGTATGTCAAGTAGCTGTTGCAGTGAAGATGAGCCAAAAAATTCCAAGAAGCACGATCGTCATCACGATCACGACCATGATGATCACGACCACGATCATAGTCATGGGGCTGGTGAGTTCGATCTTAAAAAAGAAGTAATTCCAGTGGTTGTGGTGGCTGTCCTGTTGTTGATGGGTTCTATTTACAACGAACCTCTGCATAATACTCCTTATGCTTTTGCCGAGTATTTGATTCTGATTCCTGCCTATTTATTAAGTGGTTGGAATGTGCTGACGATCGCGGGCAAGAATAT
This sequence comes from uncultured cyanobacterium, assembly GCA_903819605.1. Lineage (GTDB taxonomy): Bacteria > Cyanobacteriota > Cyanobacteriia > Pseudanabaenales > Pseudanabaenaceae > Pseudanabaena. Next base: position 7,291 of record CAIJEA010000660.1, read on the forward strand.
TCTCAAAGGCAGATTTTTTGATGAGAATTTCTTGATGACCATTGCCACATTAGGGGCGATTGCAATTCATCAATTACCCGAAGCTGTCGGAGTAATGCTGTTTTTTAAGGTAGGAGAACTTTTCCAAGAATATGCTGTCGGTAATTCAAGGCGATCGATTAAAGCTGTTTTAGAAGTCCGTCCCGACTATGCCAATCTGAAAGTGAATGGTGTGATTACCAAGACTTCTCCTAACAAAGTCAAGATCGGCGATGTGATTGCGGTGACAGCAGGAGAAAAGATTCCCCTTGATGGCACTATAATTTTTGGAACTTCTCAAATCGATACTTCTGCTCTGACAGGTGAATCTGTACCGCGTTCTGTCAAAGTAGGCGATGCTGCCCTAGCAGGAACGATCAATAAAACTGGGATTTTGGATATTCAAGTCACTAAGTTATTTGGAGAATCTTCGATCGCTAAAATTCTCGACTTAGTAGAAAATGCAAGTAGCAAAAAGGCGGAAACTGAGAAATTC
>CAIJEA010000661.1 GCA_903819605.1 uncultured cyanobacterium
AGAAGAGAGTTGCGGCGCAACTCTCTTCTTGTTTTTATGTTGCTTATAAAACGTAAATAGAGGAGGCGCAAAGCGCCTCCTCTATTTACGTTTTAATTAGAAAAAACCAGATAACTCATACAGACGACGTAAAATCGACATAACTTTTTTGTCATAGTTAACATCCTCTGCCCATTTGCCCCCAAGCTGACTTAACAAGGGTGCTGTCCCGCGCTTAACTAAACTAAAACGTGGATCGACTAAAGGTTGTACAAGAGGATTTGTGGTTGCATAGGCTTTTAGATGTTGAATTTGTGCTCTTACCCCGATGCGGCGATCGCTAAAGCTATCCCCACGCACTCCATTACCGATCGCCCCAATACCACCGAAATTATTTTGTTCAGGTTTTACATCACCGTCAAACTGGAGAAACCCAGTTTCTAAGCACATTTGACAAAATGCGATGTCGTAGTTAACTCCCTCGATAGTCGCTTCTTCACGATAGATCGTTGGTAAGTCACCATAGAGGTTCAAAGGGGCTTTGTTGAGTCGCAGCAGCCTTAGAAGCTGAACTTCGGAGGTAATGCCATCCTGCATAATGCGATCGATTTTGCCTGTCAGAATTTGCGCGCATAGTTTATCTTTTCGCGAACTTTGTGGCAAGGAGAAAAAATCCTGAGCATGAGCTGCGTTTTGGCAAATCCGATCAAATGTAAAAAAAGCGATTGCCCCTGTCCCTATTTGAAGAAAGTGCTTTCTTCTCATAATTATCCCGCTAATCTTAACTAATAATTTTGCGATGGGATGGACACTGCGAAGATCAGAGCATCCTAATCTTTATAGACGTTAAATAAATTTTGTTGCTTTTGACAAGGGGGATTTGACGGATATTGAGTTCTAGGATCGCTGCAACTGCGAGGATCTTGAGAATAGGCAGATGCACTTCCAGCAAAAGGGATTAGCAAAGCGGAAGCAGAAATAACGGATAGTAAAAATTTCATAATCTTAATCTTTAATATAAACGACTTTGTTGATCTTGTTCAGAATTGCGATTTTTACAGGCAAGTAGATTTTTGATAATAAGACTTCAAGCTTCTTAGCTTCTCTGATGTCAAAGTAGTAAATTCAATAAAATCTTTGCTTGAGAAAGCTGGGCATTTCCAGTGAATTTTGTGAATTTCTTTGAGGAGTACTTTTATACAAGAGACTTTCAGAAACAGCGGATATCAATTCGGGATCTTGAGTTGATTCTTTTGCTAAATGAAGAAACAAGCTCTCAATTTTTTTCATTGATTCCATTACTTGATATTTGATCTTGATGCGATTTGCTGCTGACCAAAAAGCTTCAGATTCCTCAGAGGAGCAGTCTGTTATCAGTAATTCAATCTCGTTTAGCAAATAGTTGAGATTGGAATCTTCCTCCTGCTCATTTTTGTCCAGATCAATATTCTGTTGGACTAAGCGGGGCTGGAAACTCAGAGAATAAATTGGTGGGGTAGGAAAAGCGTCACTCTGCATATTAGATTCTCCTTATCGCTGCACTGCTAAGTGAGGGTAGCCAAAGTCGCTTTGCTGTGATTCTCGTTGCAATCTCATTTGATCCCCTGAGCGTGCCGTCAGATGGTGGGATAAATGCAGCTTGGGATAGGGTAAATCCGCTAGCACCTCTAAGATGCGACAAAAATCTCGCTGTTTTCGTCTGCCCGCTAAAAACTGAGGCATTTCCGCGGGTCTAGTTTGGCTTTGTAGATGTTGACGAAGATTCGAGATCGCATCCCAAAAGTTGCACATTTCTTCGTAGGTGCAAGCTAATAAAAATACCTCAATCTCGCCAAGCAACTGTAATAAGCGATCGGAGATGCTAGGTCTCATCCAAAACTGTGATTTTGGACGTGGTGCACTAGTTAATAGATTGAGATGACGTTGGGGCAAATGATAGGGGGCGCTCATGTTTCAATGCCTCTATTTGTGAGGGTAGATGAGGAAAAGTCGTTTTTTGTCGTAAAACATTATTTCCCTCTTGCCATATTCACTTGCCAATGATACAAGAATTAAATAATTTCTTTATGTGAGGGCAAGTGAGCTTGGCGATAGTTTCAAAAGGTATTGAAGAAGAAAAATCAACTTTATGACCTTCGATGGCAAATAGCATACGACTCAAATTGGAATTTGCACACCAGAAAAAGTAGTATTTTTTGTCAGTAAATGTAAGGATAAAACTAAGATTTATATAATACAAAATATTGAATATATTGAATAATTTTTATACTTAATCTATTTGATATAAATTCAATTTTTATAAATCTTACTTAGGTTGAATCAAACAATATATTTCTTGATTTATTCATAAATATATATCCAAAAACAGGAAACAAGATTTTTTAATTATTTTGTTTGTAAAAACAATAATCTATGGTTTGACTGACTGAATTTAGTTGTTCAGTGAATGCTATAAAGCCTTTTCTAAAGGGTAATATAGAAAAAACAAGAAAAAATTGATGTATGTACAAGCTCATGTCGTACTAAATCAGGATCTTGATAAAAGTTAGATAAATCTATTGCAAATACAAAAATATATGTTATTTATCTAACGTGAAAAAACAAGAATATGTTGAATAAACAATCTTTAATTGTTGTAATTAAACATTAATGAAATATGATGCTAATCCCCATTAAACAGATTTAGATCTCATCAAATATGACAACAAATGATTGTCATTTGTAAAGACACTAAAATTTGCGACATTCTTAGATATTACTAAGACAATATCCAGACATTTATCCAGACGTTCATCCAGACATTACTTAAGAGGAGTTACGAGCATGACTATTGAAGAAGCGATCGCCATCGTTGATGCCGCACTAGAGGGAAAGCGCTTTAGCACTATTCAAGAGCAATTATTTCGCCAAACTTGGGAAGGCAAGACGTATTCTGAAATTGCTGAAGTATGCGGATACGATTCGTCCTATATTCGCGATGTGGGTTATCGTCTTTGGAAAACTCTGTCAGATGGGTTTGGTGAGCGCGTCACTAAACACAATTTGCAAGTCGTGATTCGTGCTCAAGCAAAACGATTTCAAGATCATGCTTCTCTAAATGAAACCAGTCAGCCGATCGCTCACAATCATTTAATGCCTCTGGTAAATCCTAATAATGCTGGTGAAAATGCCATAAATACTAAGCGTTGTGATTGGGGAAATGCGATCGATACTGCGATTTTCTATGGACGTACTGAGGAATTGGCTACGGTCAAAAATTGGGTGATCGCCGATCGCTGCCGCTTACTAGGTGTATTTGGCATCGGCGGCATCGGGAAAACTGCATTTGCAACGAAGTTGGCAGAACAGGTACAGTCAGAATTTACATTGATTGCTTGGCGATCGCTACGTAATGCTCCGACAGTGGAAACAACGTTGTCAGAGTTAGTTAGTTTCTTGACTGCTCAAGAGATCGCAAGTTTGCCTCAAGATTTTGACCGTCTGCTTGCCATGTTGATTCAATCCCTCAAACAATCGCGTTGTTTGATTGTGCTGGACAATGTGGAGTCCATCCTCCGCAGTGGTGAAACGACAGGTCAGTACTGCGAAGGCTATGAAGGTTATGGTGAATTGTTCCGTCAAGTTGGACAGGTTCGTCATGAAAGCTGCTTGATTTTGACTAGCCGCGAAAAGCCTTCTGAAGTGCTACCTCCAGATAGTAGCGATCGCATGGTGCGTTCTTTACAACTATCTGGATTAAAAGAAGAAGCACGTCAGATGTTTCGAGAAGAATTAGCAATCGCTCCTGAGACACGCAAGTTGATCGACTTCTATTGTGGCAATCCCCTTGCACTGTCGGTAGTATCGCGTTCTATCTACAGCATGTTTGATGGCAATATTCAAGAATTTCTCGATCAAGATGCCAATGTGTTTGGTGATATCCGTCAACTTATCGATCAACAGTATTCGCGCCTTTCAGATTTAGAGCAGCAGGTCATGTATTGGTTAGCAATTGAGCGCGAACCGATTACTACTGACAATCTCCGTCAAGATATCGTGCCAATGGTTTCTAAGGCGCAAATTCTCGAATCGGTGATTTCTCTGCGCTGGCGATCGCTGATTGAAAAGAATACGAATAGCTTTACGCAGCAGCCTGTAGTGATGGAATACATGACCGATCGCCTGATCGATATGGCTTACAATGCTGCCATCGATCGGAATCCTGAATTCCTGATGAGCTATGCCCTCGTCCAACATCGCGCTGAAGACTACATTCGCGAGACTCAAATTCGTCAAGTTTTGCAACCCATTACCGATCGTCTGCTAGCTTACTATGGCAGCGTTGAGACTTTGCAGCGTGAATTACATGGATTGCTTGAGACTCTCCGCGATCGGCAAACGGCGATCGGCTATGCCCAAGGCAATATCATGAATCTTTTAAGGGCTTCCCAAAGCGATCTCACTAAAAACTTTTGCCGATTTCCCGATCGCGTCACCGAGCATTCCGATCTTCAGATTTTAGAAAGGCTATTGGAAAGCGATCGGGCTGGCGGTCTAGCAACATGGGATCATCGTATTCCTTGGGCAAATAATCCGCTCGCTCAACAAACCTCTGAATCCAAGACCCAAATCCGCAGCAAAAATCTCTATTACCAATGGACAGAAGGTTCGCTCGAACAGTTACAACAAGAACTCAAGCAGCAGCCAAAATTCCGCAAGAAATATCATGCATGGTTAAATGAGACGGAATTTGCAGCGATCGATGCCGATTTTGAAGCGTTAAAAATTACGGACAAGCTGAATCAACCTGTTGATGCGCGATTGGTCTTTATCAATGAAGTCAAAATTGTTGAACCGCCCACTGGTTTGCCGACTCCAA
>CAIJEA010000662.1 GCA_903819605.1 uncultured cyanobacterium
AGAAGAAGTACAAAGTGATTTTTTAGCTCTTTTATATATATCTACCTTTTTAATTTGTATTTATTTGTTTATTAAAAATATTTCCAAATCCTTTCTTAAAGATAAGAGGTTATACTTTTTGCTTTCTGTTTTTTTTTCTTTGCTCTTGTACAAATTCTCGCCCGATTCAGATGGTCAACAACGAATTACAAGCTTATTTAGTGTTTTTCAGACTGAACTCCAACCAAATAATGATAAGTGGGTAGATATTTATTTTGATTTAAAAGCAACGGAAAATATTCAAGAATCTATATTTCTCGCTTTAGAAAATTCAGAGGTAGACTCCTCAAGACACTTTCCTGTAAATGTTCTATTTGATACAGTTGAGTATAGGAAAGCAACTTCATCGTTGGCTGATGAACTAGTTAGAAAAGTTGATTTATTACAAGAAAGATTTAAAGAATATATAATTCCTAATGAAACTTTTGTTTCAGATGATAGGAATAACGTTGCCATTGTATTTGAAAGAATCAATCGAGCTGGTACTGAGTTAAATATATTTCAATTACTATCAGCATGGAGTTGGTCTGAAGACTTTGATCTTAGTGAGAAATTTGAAGAACTGCAAAATGATATTAGAGAGCATGAGTATGATGAACTATGTAAAGATCAAGATTTACAACTAAGAATTTGCGCTGGTGTAATAAATGGGGAAACAACACCTGCCAAAATTCTTGAATTACAAGGAGAACAGATCCGAAACTCTTTCGTGAAAATTAGAAATGGAATTATTGGCGCTATAGATTTTTTAAAAAGAGAGTTAAAAGTTGAGAGTTACAAACTTCTCCCTTTCCCTGGACTTCTTGTACCTCTATCAGTATTTTTTGCAACAGATAAAGTGGAAGGTATTAGTTACACTAGTAAGCAAAAAGATAAATTAATAAAATGGTTTTGGAGAGCGAACTTTAGTAGAAGATTTTCGGCGGGAGTAAATGATAGACAGGCTTCTGATATAATCCAAATGATTCATTTAAGAGCAAATGAAGATCATGATTTTGTTTTTCCTCCAAAGGAAATAAGCTTTGATTTCTCTGAAACATCTTTTTCCGTAGGAGCGGCTAACACAAAAACTTTTATAATCTTGTTGAGTCAGTTCTCTCCACATTCCTTCTTAAGTGGTGCAAAGATAGATCTCGTTAAAGTTCTTCAGAAAATTAATAAAAACGAGTTTCATCATATTTTTCCTCAAAAGTATTTAGAAAGAGAAGGAATTCCCAGAAAAAATATAAATGTATTAGCTAATATTTGTTTTCTTACAAGAGGTGATAATAATAGGATTAAGGATAAGGCTCCTTCCATTTATGCACTGGAAATCAATTTAGAAAACAAAAATAAGTATCTGGATAGTGCTTTATGTCCTGTTAATTTCAATGAAATGGACTATGAAGCATTCTTGCTGGCGAGAAATGAAATTATTAAAAACAAAGCTATGGAAATGATTGCTTAAGAATTTTAAAGACTAATTAAATATATTGTATGACAATTAAAATATATCCTTAATATTAACAATACATATAATTTTAATTATTTTACATTCTTAATTTTCATGGAATATACTTTAGTATCTTAGTAATCGCAATTGATTTTTAGCTTTGAGAAAGGCGATCGCTGATTATTTGAAGAGAAAATCATTTGGCTAATTTTTTATAGAATTGGCGATGGGCTTACCTGAGAGTCTTTGGAAGTATAGGAAACCCGCAGAGGCGAGGAACGTGAAGTAGCCGATCGCCTGTCCCAAAAACAAGCGATCGCGGAAGCCAAACATTGCTTTGAGTAGTATTCCTGGGAATTGTTTGTCGGGAAGAATGTCATGAACATCCCAAACTAAACCACCTAGCAGACAAGAACTCATTTCTGTAGTGGAAGCAGCAGGAAAGCAGATAGAAGTTTGTGAGAGTTCGGCATAGGCAGCTACAGCCTTGTCGAGATGCCCGATCGCACTGATGACTAAACCAGCAACGATGAGTAATAAAAAGACTCCCATTGCTTGAAAGAATAACTTGAGATTGATGCGAATTCCGAACTGAAAGAGCGCAATCCCGATCGCTACAGCCCCAACTAAACCCGCGATCGCGCCAATGATTGGAACAAATCCACCCTGTAGCTTTGCCGAGATAAAGATTACTACTTCAAAACCTTCGCGTAAGACTGCAATGAGAATTAACGTAAATACTGCCCAACCTGCCGTCTGTTCGTTAGCGATCGCCTTCCCAATCTGTCCCTCGATTTCACCCTTAAGAGCTTTAGCATTTTCGGTCATCCATACCAACATCCAACTCAACATCGCGATCGCGGTGATACCTAAAAGCCCTTGCCACAATTGTCCATAAAAAGCTGCTTGGGCTGGATCGCTACCTTCGACCTGTTTTAAAAACCAATTTAGCAATATTCCCACTATAAAGCTTGCTAACACACCCGTACCAATGCCGCCAAACACCCAAGGATTAAGCGAACTGCGATCGGCTTTTTTGAGATATGCCATCACAATTCCCACCACAAGGGCAGCTTCTACTCCTTCTCGTAAAGTAATCGCAAAAATCGGTAAGGCAGTACTAAAATCCATATTTAAGTTCTCTTTTAATTAATTGTCAAACAGCCCAAATGTAGAACCCATTTGATATCTCATTAAGGTTTAGCTATAGCAAATTGTAAGGTGAGTCGTCGTTGATTTATGAAGGTCTTTGCAGTACACCACCTTGCCTAGACCTAATACGTTGCTCCGATCGCGGATCGATTTTGAGATTGATTATTTGGTGTTTATTGCAATCTACCAAGGGGAATTGAGTTTGCCAATTACTAATAATATGGAAATAGTTCTCGGCATCTTCTAGACAATATTCATAGATCTCGTTCAGAATTGTTTCATATCCTTTCTCTTTTCGTAATACCTTAATGCCATTCCGAAAAACGTAATAGCCCTTAATTTTTTTATAAATGGGAATTCCTAAATATGCAAATAAATTATTCAATCCTTGATTTAAATCCGTGCGTTGACTGGTTCTTTGCAAATCAAGAATTCTAATACTTTCAACCTTGGGAATAAAATCTAGAGCATCAATTCTTTGTCTTAAACAAAACATATCGCTGGTGGACAGACCATATCCAATAAAATACTTGCCCTGTAAACTTTGTAAGTCATTTAGTATATCTTGAATTATTTTCTTTTCCTGCGTACTTGATTCAATAAATTGAATTTTTATATATTGCTCGTTACTATCTTCTAAAATACGAGTAAGTGTATAACCAAAAATCTTTTGAACTAACCCATCTTTCTGAAAATCTCGACACCATTCTAAGTCTAGAAAAACAAGATCGTAAATTGAACCATCGTAGAAGTTGTTTATATGTTGACTCGGAAGTTTGAATTCCCTTTTATACATAAAATTTATTTTGGAGGTGGGCTTAAGAGAAGGGCTAGACAATAGATAACTATTACCTATATATCCTAACTGTAATATTCAGTTTGCGATCGCTAAATTAGCGATCGCATAACATGAGGAGTTGTGGCGCTTTGTGCTGCAACTCTCTTCTAGGTTTATAGTTATACCTCTATTGTTTAGATTTTCTAGATTTCAAAATTAAACCCATTCTGCTTTAGTTGTAGGTATTTAGTCTCATCAAACTGATAAAGTTTAGCCGCACGATGGGAAACACCTTGCTCGACTTCATCTATATCGATTAGTAAATCCATACTTAAGATCTTTTTACGAAAATTGCGTTTGTCGAGTTTGCGATCTAATACAGTTTCGTAAAGTTTCTGTAGTTGGGACAGTGTAAATTTGGTCGGTAGTAGCTCAAAACCAATCGGCTCATAGCGAATTTTACTACGTAATCTCGCGATCGCCGTTTGCATTATCTTGTCATGATCGAAGGCAAGCTGTGGTATTTCCGAGAGCGCAAACCAATTTGCCTCACGCGCATCGTTAGTCGCCTTAATTTCTTGTTCGGCTAAATTAATCAGCGCGAAGTAGGCAACCGTGACAGTGCGATCGCGGGGATCTCGTTCCAACTCCCCAAAGGAATAAAGCTGCTCTAAAAAAACATCATGAATTCCTGTTTCTTCTTGTAGTTCACGCAAAGCTGCCGCTTCGAGAGTTTCTTCAATCCGTACAAATCCACCTGGAATTGCCCATTGTCCTTGAAATGGGGGAATATCGCGTTGAATTAGCATGACTTTAAGTTCTTGTTGAGCATCCAATCCAAATACAATGCAGTCAACGGTAAGGGCAGGTCGGGGATATTCGTAGGTATATGGCATAGGTTCCTGTATTACCAAATTTTCTGCTAGTTGGACATAATTAAAACCCAGAACCAAAACCTATGGCGCACAAGCTGCGTGTGCGCCATAGGTTTTGGGATTTTATTTTTAATTACGCCCAGCTACTTACGCAGAAAATTTGGCGGCGATAGTTGACATAGTGTAAAAATAACACTATAGTTATTTGTGTAGTTTATACACTATACCGTCATGCAAGGACAAGTGGAACTCCCCAATATGCGATCACCAGAAATATCTGAACCAGAGATTTCTGAAACTAGAAATTTAGCGATTCAGTTTCAATGTGCAACAGGGTCAATTATTGGGCGCAACCACGTTCTTGTTAGCAAAAATAATCAGGATGCCTATCGAATTATGCTGCGGGAGCAGTTCATTGTTGCGATAGTCTGCGATGGCTGTAGCGCAGGAATGCATAGTGAAGTTGGCGCAAAAATGGGAGTGCGGATGATATCTGAGGAGATCGGCGATCTTCTGGATAGAGGCTTAACGATATCTGAACCTGAGTTTTGGAATCGGCTGAAACATAATCTATTACAAAAGTTACAAGACTTCATTGCGATCGCGAATGGTCATACAGACTTATCTCAGTCAACGACAATGGAATTTGTAAATGATTATTTGTTATTTACAAGTGTGGTTGCCTTAGTAACACCTAGCGAAACTGTAACTTTTTCCATAGGCGATGGTGCGATCGCCATTAACGGCAAATTTACAGAAATTCCGCCCTATGCTGATAATGCACCTCCCTACCTTGCCTATGGTATCTACAAACCTGAAGGAATTAATTTTGAGATTCGCGATCTCATACCCACATCAGAATTAGAATCACTTCTAATTGCCACCGATGGAATAATTGATTTAATTCAAGTTGAAGATATCAATCAATTTTGGCAAGAAGAACGCTATTTCAAAAATCCCGATGCAATAAGGCG
>CAIJEA010000663.1 GCA_903819605.1 uncultured cyanobacterium
ATCTACTCTTACTAGTAGTTCCTTTATTTTTATCAACAATCTGGTCTTTGTTAACGCCTGAGACTTTATTCTGAACTGAGGACTCATTCCGAAACTGAGCAGCATGAGACAAATCGGAAACTAAAAAAGAACAACTAGCAAGTGCAAATATTAATATTTTTTTCATAGGACGAGCTTCCCATAGTTCCAGAAATTTCTAAACTTCAACGACTTTAATTATGTATCAGCAGTTCCCATAATGGGACTAAATTGTTTGTTAATGCTGCGATCTCGCGATCGCTCCAAAATAAGCAGAGCTCTAAACACAATAATTTGGTTGATAAAAAGATCTATCGTTCCAATTCTAAAGATTTACCAACGGAGATGCCATCGGTAGCAGTGCCAAAATACCAAAGTGAAGCTGCCGCTTCAGCACGAGTGACTGGTTTTTGAGGCTGTAATAATGTGGTGAAACCAAAGCTGCGTCTTATATTAGAGATATCTCGCAATTGGGAATCGGCAAAAATTGCACTTAGCGCATTTTCGCTAATGCGATCGCTGTCCTTAAAACCCCATGATTGGCTCACACTTTCGATGGTCGCGTTAGGTAAAGGTTGCCTGAGATCGAGGGGGATTTTCCATTGCACTAGCTCTTCGCGGAGTAGGGGATCGTTGGGGCGAAAGCGATCTCCTGTGCCACCAATTAGCCCTGCATTCGCTAAACCTTGAATGATCGTAAAGTCAGGGTGATTATTGGGAATATCAGGAAAGCTCGCGGCATCATTTGGTTGTGCGAGACGAATTTGACGGCTTGGTTGATTTTTATAAAGACGATTATTGGTTTGAAATAACCATCGCGCATATTCGCGTCTTGCTACTAATATATTGGGTTGAAATTGTTGTCCTGTTTTAGGGGAAATTGTCCCTAGTTTGTTTAAATCTTTAATCCAAGGCTTGAGTGGAGCTGGTACTTGATCGAGATCGCTAAATTCATTGGTCTGAGGCTGTGAATTAGTAAAATTTATATAAAATAGCTCCTTAAGAGAATTTTTATCAACGGCTGTAGGTATGGGCAATGCTTGCAGTCCGATCTCGATCATCTGCTCAGACAAGCGATCGCCTTTTAAAAAATTAGATAAGTTATCAGAACTCGGAGTAACAATTGGCGATTTTGTTGCAAAGGACTCAGAGGTGGGGCTTATGGTGGTTATTGGGGTTGGGATTGGCTTCGGCTGATCGGGTTTAGTAGAGATCGCCTCTGATGTGGGAGTGCTTGCTGGCGCGATCGCTACTTCCAACGAGCTACCTAAATTTGATCCTTGACAGGAAGCAAGATAAGTTGAAACTACTACAACAAGTGCGTTTCTGAATATGCCTCGAAATTTGAACTTCATATAGCGGTGTTGAAATGTGTAATGTCCAGATAATTAAGCCTTGCAAATCAAAGCTTAATTATCTGGATTTATGAAGCTTGTCTATCAATCTCAACTAGATTAGGACTAGCTGGTAACAGTGGTGTAATCACTGGTAATACACAAGCAATTTCAGGTCGAAAGTTGACATAACGACTGCTCCGCACCGCAATAATTTCTGACTGAACAGATTGAGCACTTTCGCCAAGACATAGTAGTAAATGAGTAGTTAGCTCTAAACTGGCTTCAAAGGTTGGATGCACGACCTCTTTTGCCCCCAGTTGATAGAGTGCATCAATGTCAGCATCTTTTTCGGCTCTTGCGACAATATCTATTTTGGGTGAAACAGCGATCGCTCTTTGCACGCATAATCTGGTGGCGATCGGGTCAGAAATAGCAATTAGCATCGATCGTGCATGATCAATTTCGGCTTTTTCCAATACAAAGGGACTCGAACAATTACCGTAGAGATAAGGAATATTTTGCGATCGAAGGATTTGTACCTTTGATTCGGCTTCTTCAATCACCAATACGGGATAACCCTTAGATTGCAATAAAGAAACTATGCCCTGCCCAATGCGACCATAGCCACAGACAACCACATGGTCTTTGAGTTCAGCATTCGCCGAAAGCTCTTGGGGCATATCTAATTTATTCATCCAAGCTTTGAGAAACGGCACTTTCTCCAATAATTGCAAAATCTGTGGGGTTGCCTTGAGTAAAAATGGCGTAACCATTAGTGTGACCGCAGTAGTTCCTAAAGTTAGTAAATATACGCGGCGGGAAACCAATCCTAACTTTTGCCCTTCGCTTGCTAGTACAAATGAAAACTCCCCAATTTGCGCTAATCCTAACCCTGCGAAGATGGCGACTCGCAAAGGATATCGAAAAATACTCACTAACGGCACAACAATCAAGAATTTGCCGATCATCACGATCGCGACAAGGCTAAGGATCAATTCCCAGTTTTGTAATAAAAACATGGGATCGATCAGCATACCGATCGCTGCAAAAAACAATGTAGCAAATACATCCCGCAGTGGTTCGACGTAGGTTAGAGCCTGATCGGCATATTCGACCTCAGAAATCATCAAACCCGCTACGAATGCGCCCATTTCGATTGACAGTCCCAAATTCTCAGTTAGGAGAGCGATTCCTAAACACAGCACAATTACACTTAGCAAAAATAATTCACGACTCTCGGTACTGGCTACCCAGCGCAAAAATGGCGGAATCACCCAAATTCCTGCGGCGATCGCTACTCCAGCAAATAAAGCAGTCACAGATAAGGCTTTGACTACTTCAATTCCCACTGATTCAGGATGATCTAGAGCAGGCAATACTGCTAACATCAATCCCAAAGCCAAATCTTGAATGATCAACATCCCCAATGTAACTTGTCCCTGTGCTGACTCAGTTTCATTGGTTTCCATTAAACTTCGCAACACCACAGCCGTTGACGAAAGTGATAAAATTCCACCCAGAAAAATTCCCTGCGTTGGCGTATCTACCCATCCAACTAATATAGATACACCTGTAGTCAGAGCGATCGTCAATAAAATTTGTAATGTACCGCCACCAAGGGCGATCGCCCTAACTTTATTTAATTGTTTCAGCGAAAACTCAACCCCAAGCGCAAATAATAGGAAGGCAACTCCAAATTGAGCAAGGGTTTCCACCTGAATCAATTCTTTGATTAGCCCTAAGCCCGTCGGTCCAACAACGATGCCACCAAAGATGTAGCCCAATAAAACTGGTAATCGCAGCGCCGCCGCCAGTAAACCGCCAAAGGAGGCTGCCGCAAGAACAGTCACTAAATCAACAATTAACCGAAAATCTTCTTGCACAGATATCAACTAAAGAACATTGCCTTCTCTACTTTAGCTTGGATTCATAGCCCATAAGGTAAAACAGGTCAAGAAGTATAGTCCTACCCCAGAAGATAGTTGCGGCGCAATGCGCCGCAACTATCTTCTGGGGTTTATCCCAACAAATCATTGACGGTGATGCTAAAGCCATCAAGAACTAATGAATTTATGACTTCGTTTGCGACATAAATTTTGCGAGAATCTTGGGCTAACACGATAATTAAACTCTCTTCACTAAAAATCAACCAAACTTCTTGACATTGCGATCGCAGATATTCATTAGCCTTGGCAAACAATTCATTAGCAACATCGGTCAGTGAGATTATTTCAGCAATCAGTGGAAAACTCTGGGGCAAAGTTGGTAAATCGCCATATTGGGCAAGTAAATCAGGTGTGAGATAGGCAACATCAAGTCTGCGACCTTGTTCTAAAGTGCGGCAAGGTACTTCCGTAATACTTCGCCGCCCATCCCCGCAGCTTCGATATGGTTACCTCAAAGTCTAACGACCCTACCTTGCACTCGACCATAGTGCTAAATAGGTAAGGCGGCGCTTCGCGCCATCTTACCTATTTAGCACTACCCTAAAATGGAGAGTTTGAAGCGCATTCTCCTTTTTTGTGGGATTAAATTTATTTTTTACTTGTCAAGATTGCAGACTATGTTATTATTAGATTCGCGAGTTAAGGGCTTGTAGCTCAGTGGACTAGAGCACGTGGCTACGGACCACGGTGTCGGGGGTTCGAATCCCTCCTGGCCCGTTTAATAAAAAAGCAGCACAATAGTGCTGTTTTTTTATTTTGTATCTTGTTTAGTTTTAAATTTTCCTGCGATCGCCTGATCGACATCATCGGGGCTAACAATCCAATAACTAGCGTTAAATTCATAGGGTTCACTGGGGCGACCCTTTAAGCTAGAGGTTTGGATTTGTTCAGGTTTTATAGTGAGGCTAAAGGTAACTATCGACATCATTTCATCAAAACTGAGATTAGAGTCCACATGCTTTTGCATGATGTTGATCAGAGCGGGCAGTCGTAAAACAGTTGAAGGATGAGCAAGTTTTGCCTTGAGTGCTTTTAAAACAACCTGCTGCCTTTTAATTCGCCCAATATCTCCCTCTTCATCGTAACGGAATCTAGCATAACCCTCCGCCTGTTCGCCATTAAGGGTTTGTAACCCTGGATAAAGATTAATATTTAACTTCTGCGTTTTATCGACATACTTCATTCGCTTCGGGACATTAATCTCCAAACCACCGATAGCCTCGACTAATGCTGATAAACCAAAGGTATCTAGCCTCACATAGCGATCAATTTCGATCCCGTTAAGCTTTTCAGAAACAATTTGTTGGGCGAGTTCTGCACCACCATAGACATTAGCAGCATTAATTTTGACAGTGCCATATCCAGGGATTGGTACTTGGGTATCGCGAGGGATTGAAAGAATATTGACCGAGCGATCGCTTGGGTCAAAGCGAATGAGTAACATACTATCGCTACGACCATTAAAGGATTCTGGCGAACCTAGGGGAGCCTCAAGAACGCGATCGACACCCATAACCAGAATTTGGTAAGGACGCTCTAATTTTCGACCTAAGCCTTCCATCAAAACTTCTTCAGGTTTGCGACCAGATAGTAAGCCACCCCAATCTAAGGCATTAATCGGAATAATTCTTCCTAGAAGCGCACCAGCGCTGACTGAGACAAGTAAAGATATTGTAAACCCAATTTTTGCAAAGGGAATGCGCTTAATTTTAGAGATGGGCTTAGCTAAATCGATTTGAATTTGGGCTGGGGGATTGTTAGGTAAATCAGCACGATTTGTGGTATCGGCTGACCGAATTTTGGATGCAGTTATCGGTCTATTGCTCACATACCACTCCATAATTCTATAATGCTCAACAAACAACATATACCGCAAGTCATCAACTCTATGCAAGCTGTAATTATTGCTGGTGGGAAAGGGACAAGACTCAGACCCTTGACCTATGGCTGTCCGAAGCCGATGCTGCCTCTGATCGATCGCCCATTTTTAGAATGGATGATCGATCGTTGTCGTAAAGCTAGTGTGTGCGACATTTTGCTTAACGTGCAGTATCAAGCGCGACAAGTAATCGATTATTTTGGGGATGGAGATCGCTTTGGGGTAAAAATTCGTTATGTTGAAGAGTCAACACCACTGGATACCGCGGGGGCAATTAAGCTTGCAGAGCCATATTTCACAGGAGAGTCATTGATTGTTTTCAACGCTGATGTTCTCACTAATTTAGACTTATTAGCACTGATAAGGTTTCATAAAGAGACTCAAGCTGATGCAACCTTGACCTTGACTAGAGTGCCAGACATTACGCCATTTGGCTTGGTAGAGATTGATGCCCAAAATCAAGTGCAAGCTTTTCGCGAGAAACCAAATGCGGAACAAGCGGTAGAATTTTTGGCGCAGGGAGTTAATACGATTAATGCAGGAACCTATGTTTTGGAACCAAAGATTTTTGATATCTATCCAACAGGTGAACCTTTGAGTTTTGAACGGAAAGTCTTTCCAAATGTTTTAGAGAGAGGCTTAAAGATGATGGGATTTGTCTCGGATGGCTATTGGATGGATATGGGAACACCTGAGAAATATTTTCAATCACAGATAGATGTTTTAGAAGAAAAAGTTGACTATAATTTTGGCGATCGCGTAGAACAAAAAAGCAAGGGGATTTGGATTGCGAAAACGGCAAATGTTTCTGAAGGTGCAATTTTAGAGGCTCCTAGCTATGTGGGTGAATATACTTCGATTGGGAAAGATTCTCGTATTCCATCACAAACTTTAATTGGAGCGAATTCTCTTGTTAATAGAACAGTCTCTTCGGGAATGTATGCTACTGGTTCAGTGTTGATATAAAAAAGAAGCCTCGCAAAGCGAGGCTTCTTAAAACAAAAGAGCTTCGCTTTGCGAAGCTCTTTTGTTTTAGTCGTTCCGTTTGAATGAATCTAGCCATTCACGTAATTGTTGAGAAGCAATATCTTTACCGCCAAGACCAAATGCTAC
>CAIJEA010000664.1 GCA_903819605.1 uncultured cyanobacterium
CTGAGCCGCGCCACAAACAATCTGGTTCTTTATTAAATCGCAGAAGCCTAATGTTTTTTGTCTAAGGGGCTATCTAGCAAATGACAGAGAAAGCTTAACCAAACATCTAAGAATGCACAAATGCAATTTTAACGAGGATTAAAAGATGAGCAAATCAATCAGGATTTTGGAGCCAAAAGGAATTGTTGATAGTGCTGGCGGTAGTCAAATTCGTCGAGAGGTAAGTGATTTTCTTGAAGAGAGTGTAGAGAATATTTTGATTGATTTTTCAAATATTTCATTTATAGACAGTTCTGGTTTGGGGGCAATGGTAGCAACATTTCAACGGGTGAGGACAAAGGGCGCAAATTTATATTTATGCTCTCTAAACGATCAGGTCAAGATTGTGATGGAATTGACAAAAATGGACAAGGTTTTTAACATTTATGCCGATCGGGCTGCCTTTGATCGCGCTATAGAAAACTAATTTGTAATAACGAAACATCATCTCCAAATTTAGCATTTGGAGTTTCGCTACAAATTTTCTGGAGCACTAAATTAGCATTAACTTCTTCATTTAAAGCAAATTTCTCTAGTAAAAAGTTAAAAAATTTGGGCATTCCCCAGATTCGTTCATCTGCTTGTATTACCTCAAAAATACCGTCACTGAAAATATAGAGTTTGCTATCTGGTTCGATCGATAACTCGGAACTAGTATATTCAACATCTGGGAAAAATCCTATGGGCATATCTAAGCTGGGAAGTTCTTTTATCCGAGGATTTGTGCGATCTCCAGCAATCAAAAGTCCTTGTGGATGTCCTGCATTAGCGTATATCAGCTTGCGTTGCGATCGCTTATATACTCCGTACCACATGGTAAAGTAACGCCCACTATGTTGGCTCATTTGGAAAGCGTGATTGAGTTCAGTCATAATCACGCTCGGCTCATAAAATTTCTCTTTCCCAAAGGATTGCGATCGCAGGAGATTTAAGATTGAAATGGATAGTAAGGCTGAGCCTACGCCATGCCCTGAAGTATCAATCAAATAAATTGCCAGATGATCGGCATCTAGCCAATAAAAATCATAACAATCACCTCCAAGCTTACTTGAAGGAATAAATTCGGCAGTAATGTTGACTGTTCCTTCTAAAGATATAGGTAATAGCGATTTTACATAATCACTTGCCTCTGTAAGTTCTGCTTCTAATAGTTGTTTTTGTACTTGTAAATCCTGATTAAGCTGATAAATCCGTAATCCAGCTCTTACGCTAGCAATTAATTCAGTTTTATCGATTGGTTTAGATAAAAAATCATCAGCGCCATTGTCTAGAGCCTTAACTTTATCTTCTACCGCTCCTCTGGATGTCAATAAAATAAAAATACTTGCATAAAGATTCTGATCTAGTTTAAGCTGGCGACAAACCTCTAAACCATCTACGTCTGGCATCATCCAATCACAAATGACTAGAGCAGGATGATGCTTTTGTGCGAGTGATATTCCCTCTTTACCATTTTTAGCTACAATCACTTGATATCCATGTCCTTGCAATGTATTTTTTAAAATCATCTGCATGACCAGATCATCATCAATCACTAGAATTTGTAACATTCTGGCTACCTGAAGTACTATATATGGAAAAACTTATCTTGGCAGATTTTCGGTGGCACAAACAATTTTTTTGCAAGTAACCAATAATCTTAACGAACTTATCAATGTATTGACTTGGTTTGATCGGCTCCCTCATGATTCAGTTCCCAAATCTGACTGGCTTTACTGTAAAACTTCCCTTGCAGAAATTTTTACCAATGCAGTACGTCATGCCCATAAAAATATGCCAGTTGAAACCCCGATTAGCATTGAAGCAAGTCTGTCTAACAATACGATTGAGATCAAGGTTTTTGATTATGGAGATGGCTTCGATTTGTCAGATAAATTATCAACTTTAGATGATATTGATATTTACGCTTTGGGGGGTCGCGGTTTATATTTAATCAGCCAAATGGTTGATGTATTTAGCTATACTAAAACTTCGGATGGGCGCAATTGTATGTTGATAATTAAAAATTACATATCGATTGATTAAGATTAAGTCATCCTTTGAATTTGCTCTATACCACTGATAATTTCTTCTAAGAGAGCTTTGGCATTTTCAGGTAATCTACCATTTTTACTATCTTCCTCTAATATGCTAGCTGGCTTAGCGATACCTATAACACCGATCGCGGCACTTGTACCCTTGATGAAATGAGCTTCACGTTCTACTTCAGTATATTGCTTTTGAGAGATCGCACTCCTAAGTGCTTCTATATGTTCAGGTAACGATTGAACAAAAGCCTCCAATAATTCTTGCTTGAATTCAACATTCCCATCAGACATTTCCTCAAGATATTGCCAATCGATTTCTACAGGTAATTCAGAATTATTGGTATCCATACTTATCTCATTTATACTATTTACACTATTAGATATATTAATATCTAGTGAATTACTTTTGATATTGGAATGAAGTTGATCTGAACTTCGACTAGCCGATACCTGACCCCAATGCGATAGCTTACTTGCTAGATCCTCTTTACGTACTGGTTTACTCATATAGTCATCCATGCCCGAAGCTAAACAGCGATCGCGATCTTCTTGCATCGCATTGGCTGTAAGAGCAATGATAACTACCCTAGGTATTGTGTAACCATTTTCAGCCTCTAATTCTCGAATTTTACGACTGGTACTGTAACCATCCAACACTGGCATTTGACAATCCATTAAAATAATATCGTAATGAATTTGAGTAAACAGATCTAAAACTTCCAATCCATTCGCAGCTAAATCAGAATGATACCCTAAACTCTGAAGCTGATTAAGAGCAACTTTCTGATTAACTAAACTATCCTCAGCAAGTAGAATCTTTAGATTAGAAACTAAGACTGGAGGAAGAATACATACAGGATAAATAGGTGGTTCAAAAACTAATTTTTGTTTAATCCCAGAGGTAATTTCAATTAAACAATTTAACAGGCGTAATTTCCTAACAGGTTTGCTCAGATATTCAATAAAGCCAATCTCAATCATGCGCGAGGCTGCGCCTCCTTGATCGAGAGACGTAAGCATGATTAAATGAGTATTCTTAAGAGTTAACGAACTCTTAATTTGGATTCCTAAATGCTCTCCATCAAGTTCAGGCATTTGCATATCAAGCACTGCAATCTTGTATGGATCGTTGGCTTCGATCGCTCTTTCTAGATAAGATAATGCAAGATTTGACTGCTGGATTGTGTCAACGCGCATTCCAAAACTACTCAGTTGATGGTAAAGAATATTGCAGTTAGTCATACTATCATCAACGATAAGTACTCTAATTCCCTCTAGAATCTCAGCACCATTATTAAGGCGAGGACAGTCAAGCTGTTTTTGAAATGAGATGACAAATCCAAAGGTAGACCCCTTATTTTCCTCACTTTCTAAATAGATTTCACCACCCATTAACGCTACAATTTGCTTGCAGATAGCTAATCCCAAACCAGTACCGCCATATTGACGAGTTGTAGAAGCATCAACTTGAGTAAAAGGCTGAAACAATTTTGCTTGGGCAGCTAGAGGAATACCAATACCAGAATCAATGATCGCAAATTTTAAAACTGAGTCGCTCTCTGTTTCTGATTGAAGCGTAACTTCAATGATAACTTCACCTTTAAAAGTGAACTTGATCGCATTATTCGTCAAATTTAGTAAAACTTGACGTAACCGACTAACATCACCGCGTAAACATCTTGGTACATTGGGATGAATAAATGCTGCTAGTTCTATGCCTTTAGTTTGTGCTGAAGGTGCAAGGATTTCGGTAACTTCTTCAATGCTAACATCTAAATCAAAGTCAAGATTCTCTAATTGCATTTCGCCTGCTTCCAGTTTAGAGAAATCAAGAATTTCGTTAATTAGATTTAATAAATGATCGCCGCTAGAACGAATCGTATTGGCAAAATCTCTCTGCCGAGCATCAAGTTTAGTATCAAGCAGCAGTCCTGTCATGCCGATGACAGCATTCATAGGAGTACGAATCTCATGACTCATCGTTGCTAGGAAAGAACTTTTTGTTACTGTAGCTTGTTCGGCTTCTTTACGAGCAATTTCTAAATCAACATTTTGTTGCTGTAAAAGTTTTAGTTGTTCTTTGCTCTGGGCAAGTAACCGAGACTGCGCGATCGCTATGCCTAACTGATCGGCTAGTTGACTAAGTACACTTACCTCAACAGACTGCCAATGCCGAGGACTAGTACATTGATGGACGATCAATAGTCCCCATAAAAGCTCAGTTTCAAGAATTGGGACGACCAGATTTGCTTTTACCTGAAACCGCTCTAGAAGTTGTTTGTGACATTCAGTTAAGTTGGATTCTTCGACATCATCGATCGCCATCGTCTTTCC
>CAIJEA010000665.1 GCA_903819605.1 uncultured cyanobacterium
CCCCACAACTCTCTTTTGGGTTTTGACTGCATCCTAACATGACTGACTATTGATATATAAGTTTAAATTTTTGGTAGGCTAACTTTGATTTCACCCTGTATGGTGAAGTTTTTTAGCGCAATATATTAAAAAACTTCACACGAATGACGGGAGATGCTCTAATTACATCACCTTAGAGATTCTATACTTCAATACGAAAACGATACCTGTGTGTCTATGCCTCAACCTACACCAGAAAATACGCCAGATCCATCATTGACCAGCCCGATCGACGACATTAATCCTGAAATAGGGCTTAGTGAAGCTGAGGTCACAGATAGAAAGCGTCGCGGCGACATTAATGTTGTCGTTATGCGATCGAGTCGCACCTACAAAGACATCTTTCAAGAAAACGTTTTTACATTATTTAACGTTACTTTTGGGGTGGTTTTAATTCTGATGACAGCACTTGGGCAGTTTACCGATGCCCTCTTTTCAGGATTTTCCGTATTTATGAATATTCTGGTGGGTGTTGCCCAAGAAATTCAGGCAAAGCTGACATTGGATAAATTAGCCTTACTCTCGGTGCAAAGGGTAAAGGTACGACGCGATGGTAAATCACTAGAGATACCAGTTGGTGAGGTGGTGCGCGATGACCTAATCGAACTGAATCCAGGCGATCGCGCTCCTGTCGATGGTGGTGTCCTGATTTCGCAAAATGTGGAAATGGACGAGTCACTACTCACGGGGGAATCCGATCCTGTCGCAAAACAGATTGGCGATGTTGTGTTATCGGGTTCATTCTGTTTAGCAGGAAGTTGTGTATTTCGCGCCGAGAAAATTGGGAATGAAAGCTATGCAGTTAAGCTATCGCAATCTTCACGGGTTTATAAACGGGTATTTACCCCATTACAGAAAAAGATTGATGTTTTAGTTGAAATATTTGTTCTAGTGCTCATTGTCGCGGCTTTCTTACATGCAGCATCGAGCATCAATTCGGGGCGTTCAATGGTAGATACCATTCGCTATGCTTCGGTAATTATCAATAGTTTTGTACCCGCAGGTTTAATCCTATCGATCAGCGTAGCCTTTGCGATCGGTGCTGTAGAAATTAGCAAACGGCGGACTTTGATTCAAAAAATTAATGCCGTTGATTCGATGAATAGCGTGCGGATTTTATGTACTGACAAAACAGGAACCCTCACTCAGAATAAGCTGGTTGTAAAGTCGATTGTGCCATTAGGAGATACCGATGAAGATTCGCTGCGAGAGCTAATTGCTCTCTATACAAATCTCATGGGATCGCAAAATAGTAGTGCCAGAGCGATGGCGACCTTTACTGATAAGCCACGATCGCCATCAAAACTTGTCAGTGAAGTCCCCTTTAGCTCCAGTCGTAAATGGGGCGCGATCGTGCTTGATATCGGTACGACAATTATGGTTGGCGCTCCCGAAGTCCTATTTAACAGTCCTGAAACCCAAGAAAAAGCAAAACAATATGGACGACAGGGACTAAGGGCGATCGCAGTCGTTACCAGCGAAGATAGCATCGATAGCGCTGACAAAAATCCCGCGTTACCTAATAATCTTCGCGATCGCGGATTAGTATTACTAGAAGATAGTTTGCGACCCGATGTCATCGAAACAATCGCGGAATTACAAAATAAAAATATTCGTCTCAAAGTTATTTCAGGCGATAGTGTCGAAACGGTAACTTCGATCGCCCGCCAAGCAGGAATAGCTGTACCCGATGATGCGGTCTTCACTCAGAAAACTTTAGAGGCGATGGATGCCCCCACCTTTAGTCGTTCGGCGGCATCTGGTGCAGTCTTTGGCAGGATTACCCCCGACATGAAGCGTCGCCTAATTTCGGCGATGGTAAAGCGAGGTGGCTATGTGGGCATGGTTGGCGATGGCGTAAATGATGTACCTGCCTTTAAAGAAGCACAATTAGCGATCGCCATGAACGATGGCGCACAAATCAGTAAAGATGTAGCCGACATTGTGCTACTGGACAACAATCTCTCCGCATTACCCCAAGCCTTTGCCGCTGGAGATGACATCAAGCAAAAGATTCTCTCTTCGGCTTTACTCTATCTCACCAAAAATATCATGGTGATTCTGACAATTTCCTTTGCAGGATTTGTGCAGTTACCATTTCCCGTTGAGCCTCGCCACATGACAGTGTTAACCATGGCAGTCGTTGGCTTACCGACAATTTGGATTGCCTTTGGATGGATAAAGCCCAGAAGATTGGAGGACTTCCTCCGCGATGTGTTGGGTTACAGTTGCCTCGCAGGAATTTTTGGGGCGATCGCGATGACTACAGGTTATGTCTTTTCTTATTACATTAGCGGTTGGGCATTATTAAAAATCCCTAATGGCTCCACAATGATCGATTCTGATACTTTTCAAGATATTGCTAGGGGGCAAGCGCAATGTGTCAGTACATTGATTGGAACGCTCTTCTGCCTATTCGTTTTTTGGAGCCTTACCGATATTTCTCTGTGGAAAGTGCGTACATTTTTTAGAAATTCTACATCGGCAATTCTCGGCGCTAGTGCAGTAGGTTTGTCTTTTCTTCTGATGTTACTATTCCCATCATTTTTCCAAGTCGAGGTTCCCGATCAATTTGGCTGGACGATGATTATCTTTTTACCTACTTCCAGCTATTACCTATTGCGAATGTTGCAATCTAGCAAACTATTTCGCCATTTACCACGCTATCTCAGTCAACCTTAAGTAAATAGGCGGTGCAGAGCACTGTCTATTTGCTTTTCTATTTTTATAATGCAAAATCAATGAAATCTAGAACTATCAAACGCCCGATCGCTATTACCATACTCGCTACTGCAATGATTGGTACGAGTTTGATTTTGATTGAAGATCGCCTATTTAACTTCTATCTCTATAGATTGCTTGAGGGAAATGCCCCGATAGTTGATAGCAATTCTACTAACTTACAATTAGTTTCAGGTATCGCTTTCTTGGGCTTCGGTTTAGTCCCAATTCTATTAGCAGTTGGACTATTGTATTTAAAATCTTGGGCAAGATTTCTCAGTATTTGTCTCTTTAGTTCCGTTATGTTTCCCGCGATCGCGGCTTCTTTTAATTGGATTTCGCCGCCATCTGCCACCCAACTTTTAGAAATCCCTAATGTTTTCGATGATATTTTTAGCGTAGATGCCGTAGAGCCAGTCTCACGACTGATGATGCTAAATCCCTATATTGCTACTAGCAGTGCGGTCGCCCTTGCGATTTTGCTCACCCCAGCGATCGGTAGAGCGTTTCTCCATCGTTTACCAAATACAGAAGATTAGATTAAGAAGATCGTGGTATGAGAGGATATTTCTGTAGAGATGCGACCAAATCACGCAAAGATTTGCAAAACAGGTCTACCCTTCAAATAATCTTCCCCTGTTTCATCTATAGCGTTTGGATCTGCTTTTCGCAACAAAGCTGCTTTGACTAAAGCAAGATCCTCATTCTTATTTGGCTATAGCTATACTTGAAGAATAATGTGGAGTGAATAAAATGATTGAGCCGATTGGATACATACTAGGAACCAAAGATGCTACCCCCCTTGAGTTTTGGGTGGCAGTCAGTGATGGCAAAGTCCTACGGCTCGATGATGTCGTGCAGGTACAAACCGATCGCCCAGATAAAAAAGGCATCGTCAACTTTTATGGGGTCGTCGATCATGTGCGAACCATCCACGAAGGTACGCAATTTGATACGGATACATTCCTAGTTACCAATGGTAGTATGCCCGTTAATGTGTCCTATGCCGCCCACATTCAAGTCACCCGCATTGAACCTGAAGAATATTTGCCACCACAACCGAGTGATGCTGTCTATTTAGCCGAAGATGAGAACCTCAGATTTGCGCTCAACTTCGATGGAATGGAACAGCGCATATCCGCAGGGATTATGAGAAATGGCAGTCCCGCCTATTTGAACTATGAATTTATCGACGGTACAAAGGGCGCTCATGTAAACATTTCAGGGATTTCAGGGGTCGCGACTAAAACCTCCTTTGCCTTGTTTTTACTGCATTCTATTTTTAATTCGGCGGCTCTAGGTTCCAAGAGAGCAAACACTAAAGCGTTAATTTTTAATGTAAAGGGTGAAGATTTATTCTTCTTAGATAAAGCAAATAATAAAATACGAGAGGAAGATCGCTCTACTTATAACGCTCTCGATCTTCCCGTAGAGCCGTTTAGAGATGTACGTTTTTGTGTTGCACCGAAGAAAAATACTCAAGAAATCGAACCTCATCTCGATCAACGTTCCGATAATATTTCCGCCTATGTTTGGGGAATGCGCGAATTTTGTCGCGATCGCCTTTTTCGCTTCCTCTTCGCAGGGGATGACCTAGAACGGGGAAATATAGGTTTCTTAGCAAGCATTGTCGAAGAGCGTCTAGCGAGATTGGCAGTAGACAATGACAAATACGATAAAAAATTAGGATTTATGCCCAGAGCTAGTCTCGATCTAGATGATGCCTATGGTGAAGATGGTAAGGACAAGGTAGAGACATTCCACGATTTGATCGAGTTTCTCGAAGATAAGTTAGTCGAAAATCCCGATCAAAAGTGGCTAGGACGCAATGCTCCTGCTACTGCGGAGGCACTCACCCGTCGTTTATGGGGAATTGCTGACGAGATGGGACATCTGATTCGCGGGGATTTACCTGCGGAAGAATTACAAAAATATAAGCTCGATCCCCTTGCAGCAGAATATCAACTAACGATCGCCGACATCAACAAACTCGGCAGCAAAGCCCAAAAGTTTGTGGTGGGAGTTTTACTCCAAAAGCTGTTCATGGAAAAGGAAAAGCGTGGTCAATATCCTGTTGTGTTTATCGTTCTCGATGAGTTGAACAAATACGCCCCCAAGGAAGGTCGTAGCCCGATTAAAGATTTGTTAGTGGAAATTGCCGAGCGGGGGCGATCGCTTGGCATCATTTTAATCGGTGCACAACAAACCGCTTCAGAAGTAGAGCGCCGCGTAGTTGGACAGGCCGCAGTGCGTGTGGTTGGTCGTCTAGATTCTGCTGAGGTGGAACGTCCTGAATATAATTTCTTGACGGGTGCTTGTCGGAAGCGATCGCTCTTACTAAAGTCTGGCAGCATGTTTATCCATCAGCCTGAGGTTCCATCACCGTTGCTAGTTGGGTTTCCTTTCCCTGCCTACGCCACGCGGTTACGAGAGGTACAAACCAATGAGGTCGAAGAGAAAATTCTCCGAAGTAAAGTTAAGAGACTGTAATTATGAGGATTTTATGTTAGTCTTTCCCGACAAGGAAATCACCTGAACATCATTTGTATGAGTGAAAAAAGAGTTGCGCTTGTTACTGGTTCCACCTCTGGTATCGGAATGGCGATCGCAAAAAAACTTTTCGAGGATGGATTTGCGGTTGCATTCCATTCTAAATCTTCAGTGGATGTGGGAAAGGCTTTAGCTCAGAATCATGCAGGTTCATCTTATACCCAAGCCGACCTAGCAGATCAAGATCAAGTTTGTCAGCTTATTGACAGAGTTGTAACGCATCATGGTCGCCTAGATGTATTGGTAAATAATGCAGGTATCAATGCTGTAATTCCTCATAACTCGCTTAAGGAAGCTTCTGCAAAAATTTGGAGAGACCTTTATGAGGTTAATGTCATTGCTCCATGGACGCTGATTGCAGAGGCTGAAAGCTTTTTGCGCCAGTCATCAAACATTAATCATCCAAGCTGTATTTTGAATATTAGTTCTCATGCAGGTATTCGTCCTAAAGGAGCCTCCATTCCCTATGCTGCTAGCAAAGCCGCGATGAACCACATGACAAGGCTTCTTGCCGTAAGTCTTGCACCACAGATCCGTGTAAATGCGATCGCCCCAGGATTGGTCGAAACTCCGATGACCGAAACTTGGACTGAGGCGAGAAAACTCTGGCAAGAGCGATCGCCAATGGGACGAGGAGCACAACCATCAGAGATCGCACAGATTGCCTCTATGATTATTGCCAGTAACTATGTTACTGGCGAGATCGTGATTGCTGATGGTGGTTTAAATCTCACTTGAGAATCTCATTACGCTCGGTGCAATTACGATGAAATTAGCGATTTTGTAATATCGTATGTATAGGATAGAAGTTAGAGGAATTAATTGTTGAAATCAATAGAATTCTCCCACTATCGAAGTATTGTTGTTTTAACTGGAGCAGGAATATCTGTCGCTTCTGGTATTCGTCCTTTTCGTGGTCAAGGAGGTTTGTGGAACGAAATTAATCCCTTAGATTATGCACATTATTCTTTACTTGAAACTAATCCAGAAGCAATTTGGGGACTAGATGGTTCTCTGAGAAAGCAATTGAGAAACGCGCAACCGAATGCTGCTCATATCAAACTTGCAGAGTTTGAAACGCAACTGTCTTCAGACCAGCAATTCACACTCATTACCCAAAACATCGACGGACTGCACCATCTTGCTGGCAGCAGTAACATTATTGAGATACATGGTAATGTTCTTTGGACTCGATGCAGCAATCAGGATTGTAGCCTGACACCTTACTCAGATAGCAATTCTTATGATGATCTAATACCTATCTGTCAGATCTGCGCTTCTCCGCTTCGACCTGATATTGTGTTGTTTGGCGAACAGCTACCCGTTAAACAAGAGTGGCTTGCAAAAAAAGCTTTACGGGATTGCGATCTTTTTATAGCCATAGGGACTTCTGGAACAGTCTCACCAGCTTCAAATTTTGTGCGATCAGCAGATTATGCAGGAGCTAGAACTATCCTCATCAATTTAGAGCCAATGGAACCAAGAAATCCTTACTTTAAAGAGGAGTATTTAGGATATGCTGAGGAATTAGTGCCAATTATGTTTGATATGTCATACAAATAACAGCGTTCGCCATCACCGCGATATTAAACAGGATTTAACACTTTTGGGGTTGACCAGATAGCCTAACGCCAAGCCG
>CAIJEA010000666.1 GCA_903819605.1 uncultured cyanobacterium
TATGCCATCACGCAATCGCCTATAAATTTTGTGACTTCACCTCCCCTAGCAACGATATTTGAGGTGCAAATCGTGAAGAATTGGTTGAGTAGCTCTACAACTTCGGTCACTTGTAATTTTTCAGTAATACTCGCAAAGCCCATAACATCTGCGAACAAAATAATTTTTTCAGTATAGCGAGGGATTAGGGTGAGTGGATTGATTCCATTTTCCATAGCCTGTAAAATCCCTGAATGAGTATAATTCGCTAAAACTGTTTTTGACTCTCCCAACGCTTGCAACAAGATCTTAATTGGGTGTAGTAAAGTATCACTGTTGTCATCTAGCGCGATTACTTTCATAGACCAATTTGGGAAATATTTCTCAGTAATATTTTGCTCTAACTTAATACATGAAACTTGATTGTGGCGATCGTCTTTTAAGATTTTTTGATATAAATGACCGATGCAATCTTCATCACCTTCTAAGATTTGAAAGAAAGTTCTATTGCAACTTAGTAAAATCCCTGTAATCCCTTGCTTAGCATTATTTGCTTGCGAAATATTTTCGATACTTTCTATTTCCTCTCTCGTAAGCGATCTTGAGAAGTTACTGATATAGGTTAGCCTTTGCATAGGATTACAATGTTCTAAGTTATATTCATCGTCATTAGCGATTGAGCGTGCAGGATAAACATTACTTTACCTTGCTCATACCAACTCTGGGGTTGGTGTGCTAATTAGTTCGAGATGCTGCTTTATTTCTAGTTTTAACTTCTGAAAGTCTGATTTCTGAAAAGTTAAAAGGTCATCAATTGAGTAAACTTCGACAATCGCATCTTTTCCTTTCGCCTTAAAATCTCCTAGTCGTTCAGGTCGCCAGCGATCGCTTAGTCCCTCACGCACAGCCGCTGAAAACACCAAAAATCGATTTAACTGTCTAGTCAACGCTTCAATCCTTGAAGCAACATTCACTGCATCCCCAATAACTGTATATTCTTTTTTAGTTTGAGAACCAATATTTCCTTCTAAAACTGTTCCTTTAGATAAACCGATGCCAATATAGAGAACTCGCAATGGACTATTAGCAGGTGCTTGATGGCGTAAAATTTCCAGATCGGATAGAATGTCTAAACTGGCTTGCAGGGCGTTGTCAGCCTGATCTCCATTAAAATATGCCATCACACAATCACCAATAAACTTAGTAACTTCTCCGCCTCTAGCTGAGATCGCCTTAGTACAGATTGTAAAAAATTGGTTGAGTAAATCCACTACCTCTGCTACTTCTAGTTTTTCAGTGATACTGGTAAAACTAATAATATCGGCAAAGAAAATAATTTTTTCTGTATATCTTGGCGTAAGTGTGAGTGGATTAATTCCATTCTCAATGGCTTGTAAAACTCCCAATTGTGTATAACTGGCTAAAATTGTTTGTGATTCGCCTAAGGTTTGCAATAAAATTTTGATTGGCTGCATTAAAATATCGTTGTTTTCATCTAACGAAATAACCTCCATTGACCATTGTGGAAAACTTCGTTCCGTGACGTTAAGTTCAGATTTAAGGCATAAAATTTGATTGTGACGATCATCTTGCAAAATCTTTTCATACAATCGATCAATGCTGTCTTCTTCACCTTCTAAAATCTGAAAGAAAATGCCATTGCAACTCAATAAAATCCCTGTAATTCCTTCTCTAGAATTGTTTGTTTGCGAAATATTTCCGATATTCCCGACTTCTCTTTTAGTAAGTGATCGCGCAAACTTACTGATGTAGGTTAACCTTTTCATATAACTGAGATATTTATTGTAACTAAAGAATTCTATTCCTGACATAATTGAAGCCCCTCCCCTACTTACTTGTAACTCAAATAACAACCATAAGGTAATCAGCAATAAAGCGTAACTGTAAGGTAGTTTTTTTAATACTTATCCAGTCACAAATGTATCACGAAATACATTTTGTTTGCATGTTTTCCCAATTCCTGCTCACAGGGTGCGATAGGATTAAAAGTGCTGCTTTAAAGTTTATAAATAAGTATTTCCCATGAGTATTTCTGCTGAAGATATTAAACAGTTAAAAAAAGAAGTCGGAATTGCGGCGGCACAACGAGTGCAATCTGGCATGGTGGTTGGTTTAGGCACTGGCTCAACTACTGCCTTTGCGATCGAGGAGTTAGGCAGACGCATTTCTACGGGTGAGCTAACAGACATTGTGGGTATTCCGACTTCGTTTCAAGCATCGGTATTGGGCAAAAAATATGGTATTCCCATCCGCAGTTTGGATGATGTCGATCGTGTTGATGTAGCGATCGATGGCGCTGATGAGGTTGACCCAAACAAAACTTTAATCAAGGGCGGTGGTGCAGCTCATACTCGCGAAAAAGTTGTCGATTCATTGGCTGCTTTATTTATCGTTGTGGTTGATGAGTCGAAATTAGTAGATAAGCTTGGATCTACCTTTGCCGTACCCATCGAAGTTTTGCCGATGGCAGTTGCTCCTGTAACCAGAGCTGTCGAAAAACTAGGCGGTAAACCTGAACTACGGATGGGAGTCAAAAAAGATGGTCCCGTAATTACCGATCAGGGCAACATGGTTTTGGATGTGACTTTTGATGCGATCGCTGACGCAGCCGAATTAGAAAAAACCTTGAATAATATTCCTGGTGTTGTCGAAAACGGCATATTTTTCGGCGTTACCGATGTAATTCTGGTCGGTGAATTTAAGGATGGAAAGCCTCAAATTCGCGAAATTTCTTAATTAAAGAAGGGCGCAAAGCGCCCTTTTTTTAAATCTTTTCGCCACTGATAATAAACATCGGACTAACGGCGGCAAAGACTTGACGATTGCCGCGAGTTTCTAAGCGGTTTACGGAAGACTGCACGACCTCAACATTTCGCGCATGTAGTTTGGCAAAACTTTCAGAAATTGCATACAAACCTTCAAGACTATTCGTCGTAGCGATCGCTCTACCATCAACCTGCAAACGTTCCCAACCATATTCGAGAATTTCCGATACCGATCGCCCACCTTCGATACAAATGCGATCGGGTTCCTCTGTCAGACTAGTCAAACATTCTGGCGCACTACCAATTTTGATTTGGACATTAGTTACGCCAAATTTTTTGCAATTTGTGGCAATTAGACCAGCAACATCTTCATCACGCTCGATCGCCACAATTTTCCCCTTGGGGCATAGTAAACCTGTTTCAACGGGAATTGTCCCTGTCCCCGCACCAATATCCCATAGTACTGAGTCAGCTTTTAAACGCAACTGACCGATGATTAAGAGGCGCGTCTCGCATTTGCTCATAGGAATACCTGGCAAGCGATCGAACAACTCGTCAGGAATACCAGGGGTAACATATGACCAGATAGATTCAGGCATCAGCTTCGCGCACAATAGTTTTAAGTATGCTAAATATAGCGCTTTTCTAACCCAGCAAGTAAAGGGGTCACAAAGTACCAATCTACTCTCTAGGGCTTATGTCTACTACTTTATTACGACCAGATAAACCCGATTGAATTATAATATTGGATTTTGGTACGTCAAACTTTTTTGCTAAAAGTTCTATCAACTCTTTATTAGCTTTGCCATCGACAGGCAGCGATTTTAAATGCACGGTCAGACTTCCATCTACTTCTTCGATAATGGATTGCTTCTTAGAGTTTGGCTTTACCTTAACCGATTTCTTCATGCATTTTTTTAAGGTTAAGGCTTACGCAAAAGAACGAAATGCAGGGGCAATTCATGAATTGCCCCTACGATTAAATGCGGGTTTTAAGTCATTTTTGCGTAAGTCCTAAAGGTTTTATCTCACTAAGGGCTTATCTATAAAATAAAGACTCGATTTATGATGGTGCAGCTTCGCCGCGCCATCATAAATTGCAAAACATGAAGTGAGATGAACCCTTGTTAGTTAGACAGTTGCCGCACTACGTTTACGTCTGCCAACACTGGCAGTTGCTGCACCAGTAGCAGCAACTACAGCAGCACCATTGCCATTAGCACTTCCATTATTATCAGTATCGGGTTTTGCAATTACCTTCCCATTTCCTGATTTTAAAGTTACACCTAAAGCATTCGGTTTAGCGGCTGGCGCAGGAGCAGACTGGGTAGAATTTGGAGGTGTTTGTAATAGAAACACGATCATTGGCTTGCTTTGCATTTGTTGACGCAAAACACGAGTGAGATCTCGTTCGAGCTGACCTCGCAGACCAATCCAGTCAATCTCTAGAGAACCGACATTACGGGCAAAGTTGCTCCAAGAATTCGCTAAAGAATTTTCAATCGCTTTAGCGACTACAGCAATAATTTGTGAACGTTCCATCGGTAGAACCACGCCACTTAGTTGAATATCAGGATTTGTGGAGAGCTTACCATCCAGACCAACAGATACCGCGATCGTAAAGATACCTTCTCCAGAAATTTGTTGGCGATCGCGTAATACTTCGCCCTTGACCATCCCATCACGCGAAGAATCTACTAATTCAACACCAGAGGGAACTTTATCAACAATTCTCATATAGTCTTGGCAAACTTCAACCACATCACCATTCTCAGCAATCACGATATTTTCACTAGGAATACCCATATTTTCAGCCATCTTCGCGTGCTGTTTGAGCATCCTTAATTCACCATGAGCAGGGAAGAAGAACTTAGGACGCACCAATGCCAACATCATCTTATGCTCTTCTTGAGAACCATGTCCCGAAACGTGAATGCCTTTATCCTTCCCATAAATCACATTTGCGCCGAGTGCCATCAAGCGATCGATTGTCCGAACTACAGAAATGGTATTACCAGGAATTGGGTTAGCCGAGAAGATAACCGTATCGCCTTGACGAACTTCTAACTGTTTATGACTGCAATTAGACATCCGAGTTAATGCCGACATTGGCTCACCTTGAGAACCAGTAGTCAAAATAAGAATTTGGTCGTCACGATAATGACGCAAATTTTGTAAAGGCTGGAAAAGATCGTCGCGGCATTTGATGTAACCCAGATTACGTGCATGGGCAATTACATTCAGCATCGATCTTCCGACTACACCGACAACACGACCTTGCTTATCAGCAATGTCCAAAATCATATTGACGCGATGCACTGAAGACGCAAAGGTGGTGATGATGACGCGCCCTTTTGCCATCATGATATATTTCTCTAGGTTTGGATATACAGCTCTTTCTGAAGGCGTAATCCCAGGAAGCTCAGCATTAGTAGAGTCGCTAATTAGAGCTAATACACCTTTCTCGCCATGTTCAGCTAAGCGATGCAAGTCAAAGAACTCACCATCAACAGGCGTGTGATCGATTTTGAAGTCACCAGAGTGAATTACTACACCTGCGGGAGTATTAATCGCGATCGAGAAGCTATCAGCGATCGAGTGAGTATTACGAATGAATTCCACAAAGAAGTTAGTACCCACACGAACAACATCACGGGGCATAACACGACGGAGTTCGGTACGGTTTAATACGCCAGCTTCACGAAGCTTGTCTTCGAGCAAAGCCATTGCTAAACGAGGCCCATAAATAACTGGAATTTCAAACTGTTTCAAATGGAAAGAAATTGCCCCAATATGATCTTCATGACCATGGGTGACAATCATGCCCTTGATTTTATGCTTGTTTTCACGCAAGTAAGTCATATCAGGCAATACGACGTTGACTCCAGGCATCATGTTGTCAGGAAATGACAAGCCACCATCAAGGAGCATAATTTCGTCGTTATATTCAAACACCCATGTGTTTTTGCCAATTTCATGAAGTCCGCCTAGGGCAATAATTTTGAGTGCAGGTGCGTTAGATGTAGTCATAGGTTATCTCTTGTAAACTGAATAGATTTGAATTAGAAAATAAAAAACTTGGAAGAATATTTGAACTGTCAACACAATTCAAACTTCATGATTTAACGGAAAACTTGGCGGCTATAAATACCTAGCTAGAATGACTAAAAAGGTGTAATTCCCCCACAAGTTCATACTTATTAGTAGTAACAAAGCTCTATGTCTCTAGATATCAAGTCTTAAGCCATTACTAGGCAAGAATTCCAACTTCCTTTAATACAACTTTAAGCTTTGCTTCGAGTTCGGCATTACCTGTAACTAGGGGCGATCGCACTACGCCTGTATCTAATCCCAATAAGCGCAGAGCTACTTTTAAAGGAATAGGATTACTGGTTAAGAACAAAGCCTTAAACAAAGGGAAAAGCTGAATATGAATTTGTAAAGCTTCTTGCACTTTACCTGCGGCAAAGGATTGCATCATTGCTTGCAGTTGATTGCCAACTAGATGCGAAGCCACGCTCACAACTCCCTTTGCACCCACTGCCATCAATGGCAATGTTAAAGAGTCATCGCCTGAATAGATCGCAAATTCGGCTGGTGTGAGGGCACGAATCTGGCTAGCTTGATCTAAATCACCTGTCGCTTCTTTAATTCCAATTATGCTAGGAATCTTAGCTAGCTTGGCAACGGTTTCAGGTTCTAGTTTGCAACCTGTTCGACTAGGAACATTATAGAGAAGAATCGGAAGCTCTGGGGCAGCTTCAGCGATGGCTCGGAAATGAGCATATAGTCCCTCTTGAGGAGGCTTGTTATAATACGGTGTTACCTGTAGTGTACCATCTAATCCGAGATGTGCAGCTTTTTGGGTAGCAGCGATCGCCTCAGAAGTAGAATTCGATCCTGTACCTGCCATAATTTTGGCTTTACCCGCAACCGCCTGTTGTAACACCGAAAACAATTGGTATTCTTCATCCCAGCTCAGAGTAGGAGACTCTCCTGTCGTACCGCATACAACAATCGTATCAGTCCCAGTCTCAACTAGATGAGTGGCTAACTTTTCAGCTTTTGCATAATCAACCTTCCCTTCTATATCAAAGGGAGTAATCATTGCTGTTAGTAAACGTCCAAAATCGATTTCACTCATAGATACTCATAAATAGAAGCTTGCTAAAAGTTTATTAAAAGTTGATAAACCTTTAGATAAGAGACTTAGCAATCAATAGTTCAGCAATCTGGACAGCATTCAGTGCTGCGCCTTTACGGATTTGATCGCCACATAGCCACAGTTCCAAACCATTAGGGTGAGAAATATCTTGACGAATTCTTCCTACTAACACATCATCTTTGCCACTAGCATCAATGGGCATAGGGAAGTAGTTCTTATTGAAATCTTCGACTAGTTTTACCCCAGGGGATGTAGAAA
>CAIJEA010000667.1 GCA_903819605.1 uncultured cyanobacterium
GCCTTGTATTCACGTAAAGCATCATCAGCCGTAAATTGGAGTGCATCAAGAATATTCGTGGCGAGAATAAACCTGCCACAGCGCTGTCGCTGAGCCAAGATTTCTGAATCTATGGGAATTACCGTCGCGGTAATCCGATAACCAATGCTAGTGGGTATAGCATCAGGTTGTGGCTTACCTCGTTTCGCATAATGTGGTTTTTCTAATGTCTGAATATGGTCGAGTTGGGACCATTTCATCTGGATTGATAATTTTTCAGCAGCGATCGCGTCGGCAGCACAGGCAAAGTCTTGTCTCGCCAAAACCTGTAACTCTTGATGACAGTTTTGCTGGATTTGCTCAAGCTTTTTGTCTAATTTTTTGATGTCTGACTTACGTCTTGCTTGGCTGTCAACTAAAATCCATCGTTGCCTTACCCCACCATACTCACTCACAGATTCGACTGTACTGTATCCCTTAAATTTACTTGCTTGTAAGTTAGTTGTGCTTGACACTAATTCACTTGCGGACTTGATGCTTAATGGCACTCTGGTTAGCCATTTTAGTCCTGTCATTGCTACCAATCTTATTGCCTATAGTCTCTTCGACCAAAATAGCAAACCTCAATCTAATCCCAGCATTTTTGCAGGAGCCTTTGGTAACGGAAATAAAGGCAACACTGAATTTAAACCATTACCTGCAACTATTACCGAAGTAAATAGTATTAAATCTTCTTTCCCTAACACTACAAAGATTACCGAACAAAACTTCACAGCCGAAGCAAGTAAAAACAAAGCCGTTGGCAATACAATAATCCACCTCGCTACCCATGCACTGTTTCAATCGGGCAGTCCCCTCAATTCCTATATATTGTTTGGCGATGGCAGCAAAGTTACCCTATCTGCTATAAGCGATTGGAATTTAAAAAACGTCGATTTAGTCGTGTTAAGTGCCTGTCAGACAGGTTTGGGTACTTCTTCTAATGGAGCCGAAATACTGGGTTTTGGCTATCAAGTCCAGAAAGCTGGAGCAAAAGCTTCGATCGCTTCTCTCTGGACGGTATCGGATGGTGGCACTCAGTTGCTAATGCAAGCATTTTATGAGAACTTAAAAAAAGGCAGTCCTAGTTTGTCCACATCCCTTAGAGATGCACAACTAAGCATGATTCATCGACCTGTTAAAGATGGCGAAATAAACTTCAACCATCCTTACTATTGGGCTGCTTTTGTATTGATTGGTAATGGGTTGTGATTTTTATACCCTTCTTTCATCTGGCGATCGCCACTGCCAACAAAATATACTTAATTTTCCTATGAAAAAATATGTCCTTTTTTTGGTCAATGCAATTTTGCGAAATGATATGATAGGAATTCTCAAAGCATTATGGATATACAGAAGCAACAACAACTCTTAAATAACTTTATTGAGGATACTAACGAACGCCTAGATATAATTCAAAGAGCTTTTGTTAATTTATCTAATAGAGAAGAGGAATTAGAAGATAGGGAAAGTCTTAACGAGATTTTCCGAGCTACACATTCAATCAAGGGTTGTTCGCAAATGGTAGGCATTAAAAGCATTCGAGATGTTGCTTATAAGTTAGAGGACTTCGCTAGAGCTTTTCAGAAAAACACAATAGAAGTTCCAATGCAAGTCGATTACTATTTAGAAACACGCTTCATAAAAGTGTGTCAATCTCTCAAGGAGATTTTATATAGTCTTGCAGTCCCAATAGATTTTAATACAGATAAAGCCGAACCAATGGTTGCTAAAATCGGGTCAGTTTTGCAAGAAATAGAGTGTTATTTAGGTATTTTAATTCTGTAAAGATTGGCAAATAGCACTTCATACTCCCGAACATTACAGTTTCTCTCATCTGGGTAAGCAGGTGAAATGGCAAAATAAGAGAAAGCCGTTTTCATTATTTTTACTGGGACAGACTTATCAGGGAGTAATTAGGGCTTACTGAAAAAGCAATTAGGTGGTAAGTAGGTGGTAAGGAGAGAAAGCAGACTCTTTAGAAGTCAAGATAGGAAATTGCCAAGAGATAGTAGAAAAGGTGAAACCCAC
>CAIJEA010000668.1 GCA_903819605.1 uncultured cyanobacterium
AAAGCCCTCACCCCTAGCCCCTCTCCCGCAGGAGAGGGGAACAAGAAAATAATATGGGTTTGGCTACCCTTTTCCTGCGGGAAAAGGGGATGGGGGTAAAATCAATCATTAACTCTAACGCTCCCATTGCCGTAGGAAGAGAACGATATTTCAGACCTTCCCTATTTACAATTTGCGATTGGGAAAGCTATCAATATGTTAACTAACTGATGTTACGTAGAATAAAGATTGTCATAATGTTTCCATGTCATTTTAAAAGAGGATTTGGATTAAAAGAGGATTTGGGAACCAAATCCCTACATATTTGTAAAGGTAGGGGCTTGGTCTCCAAGCCCCAATCTCAGCGTTCCACGTAACTAAAAGTGTTAATTTACAGTACTTTTAACAAAAATATTGGCTTTTCTTAAAGCCCATTGCGCTGTAAGTCGTATCATAAGATAACTAAAAAAATATTCTCATGTCCACAAGTGAATGAATCTGACTGCCGAAACTAACTTACTAGCCCAACAACTTCAAGCCCTAGATAATGAACTATCTAAGCGATCGATCGCTCTCGATCCCAGTGGTTATTTTATTATTTACGTCGATCGCCAACAAAATCTAATTTGTGCCAAGTACTATAGCAACATCATCAATGACAAGGGATTAGCTGTCGATCCTGAAACTGGCAAGCCAATTCCTGCAAGGGGAAAAGTCGATCGCCAAGCAGTGCAGTTATTCACAGGCAGAACTGCTAAAGAGCTTTGTGTGGAAATCTTTGAGAAAACACGCCCTTGTCCTGTTACACTATTTGACCATGCAGCCTATTTAGGACGTGAAGCACAGCGAGCAGAGTTAGCGCTGTTGCAGCAGCAAGAATATATCCAAGACTAAGAAAAGCTTCGAGAAAATAATAACTTATTCCAATAGTCATAAGCGCCAGATGTCAACTTCGAGCATCACCTCAATCAATAATTGGTGGGAAATCCAAGTTTTAGCTGAACAATCCTTAGAAGAACAAATATTTTGGCGATTACAAAATTTTGGCTGTCAAGGAATGGTCACTAGAAAGAAAGATGGACAAATCTCAGTAAATAGCTATTTGCCAGTCGAGAAAGGTAATGTCTTGGATCTGGCAGCTCTTGCGCTGTTGCTAAAACAAGATGCGATCGCCGTCAATTACGACCCCCCCATTACACAATGGACAGTAATTAATGACGAAGACTGGTCATCTAGCTGGAAACAGCATTGGAGTCCACAAGAAGTTGGCGATATGTTGGTTATTTACCCTGCTTGGATCGATCCGCCAACAGGTGGCGATCGCAAAATCCTACGTCTAGATCCTGGTAGTGCATTTGGAACTGGTGCTCATGCCACTACACAGCTTTGTTTAGAAGCTTTGGAAATGCGCCTATGGGGTGCGAAGCCGGAGGATAATATTGTCGTAGCGGATGTTGGTTGTGGTTCAGGGATTCTCAGTATCGGTGCTTTATTGATTGGTGCAAGTCAAACCTATGCGATCGACAATGACATTCTGGCGATCAAAGCGACCAATCACAATCGTCAACTCAATGATATTGCCGAGGATAAAATTTGGGTACAAGAGGGTAGTATCCAAGACTTAATTGACAATATGCCCGCCCCCGCCAATGGCTTTACTTGCAATATCCTTGCCGATATCATCGTAGACATGGTTCCTCATTTTGATAAGCTCGTTAATGAGAATGGCTGGGGGATCTTAAGTGGAATTTTAGTTGAGCAAGTGCCAAAGGTGGCTGAAGCTCTTGATGCTCATAAATGGGTGGTTGCAACTTTTTGGAAGCGCCAAGAATGGGCTTGTCTAACGATTAGGCGATCGGAATATTAATACCAAGTTACGGCAAAA
>CAIJEA010000669.1 GCA_903819605.1 uncultured cyanobacterium
TTTACAGCAATTACCGATCAAACAAACCACAAGAAAAATTTTGAAAGCGTTGCAATGCAACGCTTTCAAAATTTTTCTTGGTTTGGGTTTAAGTGCAAAGCGCTGTAAAATCATTTGAGAACGGTCAGGTAAGTTACTTATATGGGCGATCGCTTGCTATCTCAAGATATTCCTCGCAAACCGTTTAAGATTCGACTGCAATCTATCCTAATTGGTCAGTTTTTTATCTTGATTATCGGAATATCAGGCTTGATGGCATGGCTATCTTGGCGAAGCGAACAGGAGACAATTGGGAACTTAGTTGGACAACTCCAGAACGAAATCAGCGATCGCATCGAACAAAAGCTAAACTCTTATCTAGAAACTCCCCATCTGATTAATAAGATTAATGCTGATGCTGTAAAACAAGGAGCATTAAAAACCCAAGGTAGCACCAGTGAAAGCTATCTCTGGCAACAGATTCAAAATTTCCCAACTGTTTCTTGGATCTATTATGGAGGAGAAAAAGCGGGAGAGTTTGTGGGCATTACTCGCTTAGATACCGATCGCTCTCTCCAACTTGCCATTAATATTAATGGCTTTCAGCGATTTTATTACAGTTTAGATAATCAAGGAAATCGCCTCGCTCTTAAAGGGAAAACTGAGTTCTATGATGCCCGTCAGCGCCCTTGGTATCAAGCAGCTATCAAAACTGCTAAACCAGTATGGAGTCAAATTTATCAAGATTCAATTCTCATCGATCAGGTGATTACAGCTAGCCTAGCCGTCTACGATACCAATGGAGAAAGGATTGGAGTTTTAGGCGCTGATTTCTCTTTAGGGAATATCAGCAAATTTTTACAAGGATTGAGAATTGGGAAAACTGGTCAAGCCTTCATTATCGAACCTTCAGGGTTATTAGTAGCTAGCTCAACTGATGAAAACAACTATGTGCTCTCAAATCATCCAAAACAATCGCAAAGGTTATCCTTCCGAAATAGTGACCAACCAATGATTAGAGTTGCAGCTAAGTATTTAGAAGAACAGATTGGGGGAGTAGAGAAAATCAATTCTGAGCAAAAAATAAATTTTTGGGCAGAAGGGAAACATATATTTCTCAAAGTAATTCCTTATCGAGACGATCGCGGAATTGACTGGCTAATAGGAGTTGTGATGCCTGAGTCCGACTTCACAGAGCAGATTGAGGCAAAACGTCAAACAACTATTCTGATTACCTGCTTATCCCTAGGATGCGCGATCGCTTTAGGACTTTTCACCAATCAATACATCAGTAAATCTCTACGCAGTTTGACCTTGGCTAGCCAAGCGCTAACCAATGGGGAGTTGAATCGTGAATTACCACCTGCAAAAATTGCAGAATTAGATATCCTCTCTCAATCCTTCAATCAAATGGCAACTCGTTTAAGAGAATCTTTTAGCGTATTAGAGAGAGTGAATGAGGACTTAGAAAAACAAGTCGAGGAGCGTACAGTTGCTTTACGAGCATCGGAAGAACTATTTTCCAAAGTTTTTCATGCTTCTCCTTACCCAATCTCAATATCTAGTCGTGCTGACAAACGGATTATCGCTTTTAATGAAAGCTACCTATCAATTACAGAATATGTTAGAGAAGATTTAATCGGCAAAAAAGTCACAGAAATCGAAACTTGGATCGATTTAAGCAATCTTACACATATAACTCAACTTTTAGATGAGTATGGTTCACTCCGTAACTATGAGATGAACTACAAAACAAAATCGCAGAGGATTTGTACTGCGCTCATCTCATGCGAAACCATCGAATTAAATGGTGAGATTTGCGTTATTACTGTTTTCAATGACATTACTGAGCGTAAACGGATAGAAA